>SYLG01000007.1 GCA_005808665.1 Planctomycetia bacterium
GAAATATCAAGTAACTTGGTCGGGACTACATGCCGTTTTGAACTCGACATACTCCAAATTCCCGGGAAAAACATCAATCAGGGTCCCAAAAAAGACCAAAAAATCGTAAAAAATCACTCCAACTGCGTAACTTGGGTTAACCGGGTTAACCCCCATTCGATCACAGGATTTTCGCGGGTTGGAACGGGTTTCTTTGGGGACCGATCGTTTCCGAAATGGGTTTTAATACAACCTTTTTTGGGCAATCCATTTATCCAGCTCATTTGCAAAAGACTGTTTGTGTTTGGAGGTGAACCCGGTTGGTCCTCTCATCTTTTCGCCTTGGGATCGCATTTCCTCCACCAAATTGCGGGTGGCAAGACGATCCCCCATATTGACATCCGTGTAAAGCTCACCCCTGGGATTGAGGGCCTTTGCTCCTTTTGCCACAACATCGGCAGCAAGAGGAATGTCAGAGGTAATGACCAAATCTTTGGATTCCACTGTTTCCACGATCTTTCTATCGGCCGCATCCAACCCTCCTGGAACCAGCATCATTTTAATAAATGGAGAGGTTGGTAATGTTAATATTTGATTGGCAACAAAAGTAATCTGTATTTGCCTTTTTTCGGCTGTTTTATATAGTAGGTTTTTGACCTCTACTGGGCAACCATCGGCATCAACCCAAATATGCATCCTTATTTTTCCTGCATCCAAGAAATGGAAAATGGATCCCAAGGTATTTTTTTCAAAATCTGGTTCCTGGGGCTAAAACCTCCAGGGTAACCTTTTCAAGGAGAAACGCCCTTATTCCTGCCGTCTTGAATTGAATTCTTACTTTCATTAGGACGCCTGTCCCGGAAATCTCAATCACCTTTCCTAAGCCATAACTCGAATGATTGATTATGGATCCTTCCCGAACCTTGGGAGGTGATTTATTGGGGGATCGGGTGGGATCCGCCGCCGTTAGGGAAACGGGTACCGGTTTTGGTTTAATGGGAATAGGAGTTGTTTTGTTTGAAATTAAATCAGGTAAGTCCCATGGTTCGGGGGCGTGGCCAAAACCCATGTTATTTCTGGTCAAGTCGATTACTTCCATTGCTTCGTTGGCATCGTCCAAATCGCGAATGAACCGACTTGGCATGGTTGCCCGGGTAATACCCCTAAAGGACCGTTCGTCACAGTAACCAAGGTAAAGCTCATTCATAGCCCTTGTCATTCCCACAAAAGCAAGGCGCCTTTCTTCTTCGATTTCCTTGGAGTTGGATGTTTCCACAGGACCACTTGGTAAAGCGAAAGAACTGGGAAGAATTCCTTCCTCCATGGCAATCATAAACACCACCGGAAACTCCAGGCCTTTTGCTGCATGGAGGGTCATAATTGAAACACAATTGGAATCATTATCATAGCCGTCGAGATTGCTGGAAAGGGCTACATTTTCAAGAAATCCATGGACGGATCCTGTCGGCTGGTTTTTTATAAAAATATCGGCAGCGGTGATCATTTCCTCAATGTTTTCTAATCGTTGTTTGTCCTCTGCATTACCCGATGTTTCAAGTGACCTTTTATAGCCACTTTTTTCCAGTAAGGTCCGAACCGCATCAACCGGTGAACCATCCACCAGGGAATTGAGCCCATCCATCATCCGGGCAAAATCCATAAGAGCCTTAACCACCGCCGGCCTCAAACCAGCAATCAAATTGGCCCGCCTGGCTGCCTCCATCAGGCAGAGACCCTGTTCTTTGGCAAATAGGCCAAGTTGGTCAAGCGTGGTTTTGCCAATTTTTCTGGTAGGTTCATTAACAATCCGGAGAAACCCAATATCATCACGAGGATTAACCATCAACCTTAAATAGGCAAGCACATCCTTGTTTTCCTTGCGCTCAAAATAGGCTAATCCTTTTACGATTTTAAAGGGGATTTTTGATCCAGTAAAAGCCCCTTCCAAAGGTCTGGTGAGGGCATTGGTCCGGACGAATACCGCAATATCCCGATAATTCCATTTTTTGCCAACTACCGTTTCCACAATTTTTCCGGCGACACCCAACGCCTCGGAATCACCTGTTTCGTAAATGGTCAGGGTGACCGGTTTTCCATGGTGGTTGTTGGTAATCAATGGTTTTGGTTTGCGTTCGGAATTTTTTCGGATGAGGGTGTCGGCAACGGCCAAAATATTTCCGGTACTTCGGTAATTTTCGCCGAGTTTTATTACTTTGGTGTTTGGATAATCCCGTTCGAAATCCATTATATTCCGAATATCACTACCACGGAACCGGTAGATGGATTGGTCGGGGTCTCCCACCACGCAAAGGTTTGGGTGATTGATATTGAGGTCTCTGGCAATTGCGTATTGAGCCTTATTCGTATCCTGATACTCATCTACCAGGGTATAATGCCATCGATTATCAAGTTCTTCCCGCAAAGTTTTATCTTTTTGCAAAAGGAGGGCGGGGATATAGAGCAAATCATCAAAGTCACAGGCATTGGCATTCTTAAGGCGAACCTGATATTTCGGATAGATTTTGGCAACCATTTGACCAAAATAGTCGCGTACACCTTCGCAAAAAATTTCCGGGGTGACAAGTTGGTTTTTGCATTTGCTTATGGCGTTGCCGAAGCTTCCTACATTACTTGAAGAGGTTGCAATTCCAGCATCCTCCATGGCCAGTTTTAACAGTTTTTCCCGATCATCCATATCGTAGACGCCAAAGTTTCGTTCAAGGTTGGCCCTTTGGGAAAACTCCCGTAAAAGCCTAACCCCAAAACTATGAAAAGTGCTGATGTGGACTTGGCTGTGGGGGGTCAGGGCCTCCACCCGGTGGCGCATTTCTTGGGCCGCTTTATTAGTGAAAGTGATTGCCAATATCCGGCTAGGGTGGATTCCCTGTTGGAGTAACCATGCTACCCGGCGGGTAATGACTCGGGTTTTACCACTTCCTGGACCTGCCAATATCAAAAGCGGACCCTTTCCGTGGGTAACGGCGGCGGTTTGAGAAGCGTTGAGGTTATCCAATAACGATTGGGGCGGGGATTCCGTCAGGAATGATTCGTTGAAAAGGCTATCATCCATGGCTAAATTGCGTCCTGCGAACGGTTATTCAATTTGGTTATGATAGTCCGAACCAATCGATTCATCTGGAGAATAGAAACCTAAAAAAAGCGGAAGGTTGCATGGGCACCAATGGAATTTGAATTAAGGGTTGCATTGAACCAAAGGGTAACAAGCATGCCACCCTGATCAGGTCCAGCCGTTTTTGCCGGGTCTTTGGCGTTGCATTGAACCAAAGGGTAACAATCAGGCCACCCTCACCTGGTCAAAAAGGGGGAGGGCTTTGGCAACCCCAAAGGCGGCAAGGGTTTGAGGGAACAATTCCTCCTGGATCCCTCGGTATCCGGTTCCATTGGTTGCCAAAGGATGAATGGAGTGTTATAATAGCCATCAGATTGGTATATCTTATCCAGAGTGGCTGAGGGAAAGGCCCTTCGAAGCCACAGCAACCGGCCCCATGGCGTCAGGTGCTAAGTCCTTCCCGGTATAGCCGGGAGAGATAAGATTGCGTTCCAGGAACGCAAATTTTTCTCTAGCCCATGGTCGGGTTGAGTTCCCAAAAGGATAAGCGACTGCCGTAAATGATCCGAAATGGACCATTGGGGGAATGCCGTGGCTGAGTCTTTCGTTAAGGGAATGAAGTGCAGGGTGTGCGGCAAAAGCTATCCTGTGTCACCCAACAATTTCTGCACGGATGATTTTGGGCCCCTCGAAATGGATTACGACTACGAGTCAATCCGTGAAGCCATAAGTCGTTCCAAAATCGAAATGCGGACTTGGAATATGTGGCGATACCGCGAATTCCTCCCATTGGACCATGAACCAACGGTTGGGTTGCATTCCGGCGGAACCCCTCTTATTAAAGCCACAAGGCTTGGAAAGGCCCTCGGATTTGATGACCTATACTTGAAGAATGATGCGGTCAATTTTCCCACCTTGAGTTTCAAGGACCGCGTGGTGGCGGTGGCCCTTTCCAAGGCAAAGGAATTTGGCCTGAAAACCGTAGGGTGTGCTTCAACCGGAAACCTGGCGAATAGTGTGGCGGCCAATGCAGCAGCGGCTGGTCTGGAAAGTTACATTTTTGTACCTGCCGATTTGGAAAAGGCAAAAATCCTTGGAACAAGCATTTTTGGTGCCAAAGTATATGGCGTTCACGGCACCTACGACGAAGTGAACCGGCTTTGCACCCAGGTAGCATTCAAGTTTGGTTGGGGTTTTGTAAATATCAATTTACGGCCTTTTTATGCGGAAGGGTCCAAATCCATGGGATTTGAAATCGCCGAGCAATTGGGATGGCAAACGCCCGATCAGGTGGTTTCACCCATGGCGGGGGGGGCATTGATTGGAAAAGTACACAAGGCCTTTCAAGAGGCTTATAAATGCGGACTTTTGAATCAAGTACCCAAAACAAGGTTTTATGGGGCCCAAGCAACCGGATGTAACCCCATTACGGACGCTGTAAAAACCAATCGGGATCAACACAAACCCGTCAAAAAGCCAAATACGATCTGCAAATCGCTGGCGATTGGAGACCCGGCGGATGGATTTTTTGCGGCCAAACTCATTCGTGATTCTGGCGGTTGGGGAGAGGATGTAAGCGATGAGGAAATTCGTGAAGGAATGATTGAATTGGCGGAATATGAGGGTGTTTTTGCCGAAACAGCGGGTGGCACAACCGTTGCCGTGGCTCGCAATCTCCTTCAACAGGGCAAACTTTCCCCGCATGGCAAAACGGTCCTCCTTATTACCGGAAATGGGTTGAAAACCCAGGAGGCCATTATGAACAACATAGAACCGCCAACACACATTGCCGCCACCTTGGATGCCTTTGAGGCGGTCCATGTTCAAAATCAAGAGTTTCCCTCCCTTGTCAAAAACACCAACAAAGGGAATCTCTTGGGAGTATGATTTAATAGAATTTATAACTGGTGCTTTCCCGTTTTTCGTTTCACTTATGCTCAGGGGACTTCATGTCGGTTCGAGTTCATATTCCCACCCCACTTCGCCCCAATGCCGGGGGGCAAGCAATTGTTGAGGTTGACGCCAATACGGTTGGTGAATCCCTTGCCAGGTTGGTTGAAATTCATCCCGCCATGGGTGGAAAACTGTTTGAAAATGGCAACCTCCGGCGATTTGTAAACATTTATGTCAACGATGAGGATATTAGGTATCTGGAAAACCTTGAAACCCAAACCAAGAAAGATGATGAAATAGCCATCATTCCGGCCGTTGCCGGAGGATAGTTACCATGGTCAAAAAACAAAAACACCATGGGAAACCACCCTTGCCCGGTGCAACCCATTCATCCGGACCAAACCATAATACGATTATAAAGCAACCTGAATCCGGCGAGGGGCAGGATACTGTAGGGCCTGAGGGAATTGCCCTCTTTCCGGAAATTCCCCCTGAATTGGGCGTAGATCCACTACTGGAATGTTTGCTTTCCATGGTGGTATTTATTTCCGCATCGGACGAAAACCTTATCGATCCAAAGGCCGCCGATGAAGCCTTTTCCCACCTTCAAAGGGTCCTTTCCAAGTTGAGTGCAAAGCGGCTCGCAAGAATGGTAGAGGAGCTTGAGGTTGTTGCCGGATGGGTTAAAGACCAAGGTCTTGGTATGGAAGCCGTGGAATTTATAGAAACATTTTTGGACGAAATGGGTGTGGATTTGCCGTCATGACCGAATTCAATTTTGAACTGACAGAAACCGAAAAGGATCGTTATTCACGCCAAATGCGCTTTAATGCCATTGGTACTTCGGGCCAAACCCACCTCAAAAACGCCAGGATTCTCCTTTGCGGATGTGGGGCCCTTGGAACCGTTCTCGCCAATACCCTGGTTCGGGCCGGAGTAGGATTTATCCGGCTGGTAGACAGGGATTTTGTTGAGGTAAGCAACCTGCAAAGGCAAGTGCTTTTTGACGAAGACGATGCGATGCAGGGGGTCCCTAAATCCGTTGCCGGTGCAAAAAAACTGGGTCAAATCAACTCCTTGGTTTCCGTTGAACCGGTCGTTGCCCATATTGACAGGGGCAACATTCTTGAATTGGCAAAGGATGTACATTTAATCCTTGACGGAACAGACAATTTTGAGATCCGGTATCTTATCAATGATGCAGCGATCAAATTGGGAATCCCCTGGGTGTATGGGGGGTGCATTGGTAGTCATGGTCAATTCATGACGATTCTCCCTGGGGACACCCCCTGCCTTCGATGTGTTTTCGAGGCGGCACCTGGACCGGGTGAGGCGGGAACATGTGATACTGCCGGGGTACTTGGGATGACCATTAACATCATCGCCAGTTACCAGGCAACCGAGGCTTTAAAAATCCTCTCCGGCAATAGTGATGCGATTAGTCGGGATCTTGTTTATCTGGATTGTTGGGAAAACACTTTCCGGAAAATCAAAATTGCCAAACTCAAGGGAAAAGTTGATTGCCCCTGTTGCACTCACAATCGATTTGAATGGCTCGAGGGAGAACAAGGTGCCCAAACCACTTCACTTTGTGGCCGAAATGCCGTTCAAATTGCCCACGCCAAACCGATCAGGCTCGATTTTGAATTCCTTTCGAAAAACCTATTCCACCTGGGCAATGTTAGTTTCACCCGTTTCCTATTGAGGTTTTCGGCTGAGGGTTGTGACTTCACCGTCTTTCCCGATGGCCGGGCCATCATTAAAGGGACAGACGAACCGGATCGTGCCATGGCACTTTATGCCCGGTATATTGGCCATTAATACCTAACGATCGTTTACCCATTTGGGCAATATTCGGCAATGACCATTTACCTTGACAACGCCGCCACCACATGGCCAAAACCTGAGTCAGTCTATTTGGCTATGGACAATTTTGCCCGTAAATCGATGGCTAATCCGGGCCGTTCAGGCCACCACATGGCCAAGGCCTCGGAAAAAATCCTTGACGATACGCGAATTGCTTTAAACCGTTTTTTTGAAGGTTGCTCGCCTGACCGATGGGCTTTTACGCTTAACGGTACGGATGCCCTAAACATGGCAATCAAGGGTGTGGTGGATCCAGGGGATCATATCATCACAAGCGACCTTGAACACAATAGTGTCAATCGCCCCTTGCGGGCACTGGAACTGTCTGGAAACAATTCCGTTACACGAATTAGCTCTGACGAAAGTGGAACCGTCAATCCAGATGCGTTTCTGAAAGCATTTACCCCCCAAACAAAACTTGTGGTTTTGACCCATGCAAGCAATGTCCTTGGGACGGTCCAACCCATTGAAGCAATTGCTCATTTGACAAGAAGCAAAGGAGCTTTGTTTTTGGTAGATGCGGCTCAAACTGCTGGGATTTTGCCCATTTCCCTTTCAAAACTTCCGATTGACCTCCTGGCTTTCCCCGGCCACAAAGGCCTTTTGGGTCCAACGGGAACAGGTAATCTTTATGTTGGACCTCGGGTAAAGATGCGTGCTTGGCGGGAGGGTGGAACAGGTGGCGATTCCAGAACGGAAACACAACCCAGGGATTTCCCGTATTTTCTGGAGGGTGGAACCCCAAATATTATGGGGATTGCAGGCCTTTTGGCAGGATTGAAGTGGATCACCGAAAAAAGTCAGAATATCATTCATCAACAGGAAAATGATTTGGCGAAGCGGCTTTCAGAAAGCATCGCCTTATTGCCTGGGCTCCGGTTATTGGGTCATCAAAACTGGGACAAAAAAGTCGCCACCGTGAGTTTTACGGTGGAAGGATTGGAACCGTATGAAATGGGAAACATTCTCGATAGCTCGTTTGACATTGCCATTCGACCGGGATTACATTGTGCCCCGCAAATCCACCTGGCACAATCCACTTTCCCGGATGGGGCCATTCGGGCCAGCTTGGGACCTTTTAATTCGGAAGGTGATATTGAGGCATTGATTATTGCCCTGAGACAGGTGTTGGGGGGATAATGGAACCATCAGTTAAATAGTTTTTAACAATAGCTCCTTTGCCATGAATAAAAAACTTTTATCCGATTTGTAACATATTTCGATATTGTTTGACCCTGTTTTCGATTTCCAATCGGGTTACATGTCGCAGCCGGTCAAGGCCAAAGCCTTCGACAGTTAGACTTGCAACCACAGTGCCATAGGCAATGGCCTTTTGCAGCGAAGCAATTGGGTCATGATTATGGCTGGCCAAATACCCAAGTATGCCTCCTGCAAAAGAATCCCCAGCTCCGGTTGGATCAATTACATTTTCGGTTGGGAATGCGGGAAATACAAAAACTTCAGGTCCGGAAAAAAGCATGGCACCATGTTCTCCTTTTTTGAGGATGACAAACTTGGGGCCTAAAGCAAGGACCGCTTTTCCCGCTTTTACTAGGTTATTTTCCCCGGTAAGGAGTTGAGCCTCCGAATCATTGATCAAGAGACCATCAATTTTGGGAAGGAGCATTAATAATGGACCTTTCTCAATATTGATCCAAAGATCCATGGTATCCGCTAAAACCAATTGCGGGTTTTTGATCTGAGCCAGAGTTGACAACTGGGTAGTGGGACTGGAGTTGGCAAGAAATATAAATTGGCTGTCAGAATAATGTGCGGGCAATTCGGGTTTGAATTCCCCAAACACATTTAAATGTACTTCCAGGGTATCACGGGTATTCATATCGGTGTGATAGCGCCCTTTCCACTTAAAGGTTTGGCCTGTTCTGGTAACCAGTCCTGCCGTGTCTATGTGGCAACCCGCAAAAAGTGCCCGATGCTCATCCGGAAAATCCTCACCAACTACCCCCACAAGCCTTGGCTTGGTAAAATGGCTAGCTGCAACAGAAAAATACGAAGCTGAACCCCCCAGGGCATTGTCAACCGATCCTCCCGGTGTTTCAATGCTGTCAAACGCAATGGATCCAACGACCAGTAGTGCCATGTTCGAAATTCCTTTCAAAGACAAGTTAACCTGAAATCAAAACAGCTTGGCCTAGCCTTTCAAGGGATTCATCCCGTCCCAAAATGGCAAAGGTATCAAATAGGCCAAACCCAACCGAAGTGCCGGTAAGTGCAACCCGGATTGGTTGGACCAGTTTTCCTGGTTTAAGGTCCGTTGCTTTACAAAAATCATGGAGGTATTGATCCAAAGTCATTGCATCAAAGGGACTGGCCGTTTCGATTTTTTCGGAAAAAGACTTAATTAGGTTGGCGGTACCTGGAGGTTTTAGGAATTTGTCAACCGCCTGTGGGTCCCTTTCGATGATTGGTTTCAAAAAGGGAGTGGCGAGGGGGATGATATCGGAAAAAATTTTGATGCGCTCTCCCGCAGCAGAAATAATGGATTCAATTAAATCAAGGGTTTGGGAATCTGCCGGATCATGAAGTAGGTTGGCTTTTTCTAGAAACGGAAGGCAACCGGCTATTTTTTTATCTTTTGGGAGGATTTTCATGTATTCCCCAGCCAACCAAAACAATTTATCCGGATCAAAGCTTGCGGGTGAATCGTTGACCCGTTCTAGGGAAAAGTGGGAAATCAATTCCGGGATGGGAATAAACTCCGTTTTATCGTCGAGGGACCAACCCAACCGTGCCAGGTAATTGACCAAGGCTTCGGGAAGGTAGCCAAGCTCCCGGTAATAGGATACGGTTGCCGGGTTTAAATCATCGCGATTGTTGATTTGATCATCCGTAAATCCCACGGATTTTAATTTAGCCCGGACCTCAGTAGTCACGAATTTGGCCATATCCCTTTTGCTGAGTTTTTTCTTTGATTTTGGTTCATTTACAACAGGAATATGGGCGAATTTTGGCATTGAAGCACCAAGCGCTTCAAATATTACAGTTTGTGCATAGGTGTTGCTTAGGTGTTCTCTGGCACGAATGATATGGGTAATACCAAAGGAAATATCATCCACCACACTGGCAAAATTATAAAGGGCCCGACCATCTGCTCGCAGGATCAGGGGGTCACCCACCAAGTTTGAATCCTGTTTACAGGGACCACAAATAAGGTCATCCACTAGGAGGGTTTTGTTTTCCGGTATGCGAAGACGGATTGGGGCCGACTTTTCCTGATACCTTAAACGGTTTTCTTCCTTGGAATGATCCCTTAATGGTCCACGATGAATATAAGCGCGTTTTTGTTGGTCCGCCAATTGGCGATCAGCATCGAGTTCTTCCCTCGTCATGTAATCAGGATAAGCCAACCCCTTTTCGAGAAGAGAAAATGCGGCATTTTGATAAACCTCTAATCGCCCGCTTTGAAAATACGGGGTATGTGGGCCCCCAACCTGGGGACCTTCATCCCATTGAATGCCCAACCATTGAAAGCCTTCAAGGATGGGATTCAGCGCATCAGGGCGGTTGCGATCCGCATCTGTATCATCGATGCGGAGGACAAATTGGCCACCCATCCTTTTGGTCAAGAGCCAATTAAACAATGCGGTTCTGACTCCCCCAATATGCAGGTATCCAGTTGGGCTAGGAGCGAATCGTGTACGAATGGTCATAAATTAATATATCTCATATGTAAATGATTGATAATAATCAAACATAAATAATCAAGTTTGTAAAGGGTCGAGTTTATGTTTACTTTTGTTGGCGCGACCTTCCACAAGGACTTGGGTAACCGCTTCCTGAACAAGTTTTGAATGTTGATTGTAAACCTGTCGTATCCAGGTAATAATTCCCCGCCGTCCCCGGCCGGTAGTTTCCTTGGATTGTACCGTGCATTTTACCCGAATGGTATCACCGATAAAAACGGGCTCATGAAAAAGGAGGTTTTTTACTCCCAAAAACGCTTGGATGCGTAAGGGAGGGGAGTTACTGCTTAAACCACTTGCAATGGAAACGACCAACAATCCATGGGCAATAGGTCGGCGAAAAGGCGTTTTCATTGCGAAAGCGTGATCAATATGGATAGGGTTGTAGTCACCACTTAGTCCGGCAAAGTTAACAATATCGGTTTCAGTTACCGTGCGTCCCAGACTTATGAATACTTGTCCCTCTGACAAATCATCAAAAAACAACCGATTATCATGAGGTTCTTCAAAACCATTTTTTTCCAGATTTGATTTAATAATAGAATTAAGATCTTGTTTTTTTTCTTCAATATTGATCATATCAAAAGTCATTTATTTTAAAAATTCCTATAAAATAATATAAAATTGATTGTAAAAATATCGACATTTTGCTGTATTGTTTAATATTAAATTTATAAAAAACATAAAATAATATTTAAAAATGATAGAATTTTAACATGTTATATCAATTCAATTTTGAGTATATTTTAAAGTAGATAATAATGACCATTTAAAGTGCCTAGGATTTTGAAGACGAATCTGTTGTATTTGGAAGCAATTGGTTTGATTTGCGATTGATTTGCGATGGATCTGCATCATCTGTGTACCCTGTATAGTCATTGTATCCATAGTTGTAACCATAACGATACCCATATTTATAGGAGTATTTATAGTTATAGGAATATCCATAACCATAAGAATACCCATATTTTCCAGATTTAGCGTGAGCATCAAAACAATTGATTACCAACCCAAGAACTCGGGTTTCTATATTGGCAAGCATTTCACATGCCCGTATTGCTGAGGCGCGTGCCCCTTTGTTGAGGAGTAGATTGACTATTACCCCATCAACCCTTGGCGCTACGATGCAAGGATCTGAAACCGCAAGAATGGGGGGAGTGTCAATGAGGACAAAATCAAATTTATCCCTTAATTGAGCCACCAAATCCGGAAATCGCGGGGAAGTTAGAAGCTCGGCTGGGTTGCTGGGGCGGGGCCCACAAGGAAGTAGTGTCAGATTGGGTACTTCCGTAGGGATCATTGAGTTTTCCAGGGTGGAGGTACCCTCAATGTAAGTAGCCAACCCATTTTCAGTATTGGGGATGCCAAAAATTTTGTGAATCCTTGGTTTCCTCATATCCGCATCGATGACTATTACTTTTTTTCCCGATTGGGCAATGGAAATGGCAATATTGCAGGAAAGGGTTGACTTACCATCCCCGGCATTGGGTGAGGTAATTTGTAAAACTTGGTGCCCTCGACCTTGGGTGCTAAAATAGAGACCGGTTCGTAATCCCCTGTAGGCCTCTGCCTCAGTTGATTTGGGTTTATGAGCGGTTATTAGCTGTTCTTCCAATAACGATCCTGGTTTTCGATCTGCTTCCTCGACCCGAATGGTTGGAATATGGCCAAGAATGTTGAGCCCTAATTGTCTCCGAATATCATCAGGCGTTTGGAAACTCCTGTCTGCTAATTCTGCAAGGTAGGCAAGTCCCATTCCGCCCCCAAACCCCATTACGGCTCCCACAAAAAGGTAAACGATTCGGCCGGCTCCCGTTGGAAACGGGCCACTAACCTTTGAAATTTGTTTTGCATCATACCCCCCGTGATCTTTGGTTAGAACAATTTGATTTTTGATTTCTTCATAGGTTTCCAATTTCCTCCTTGTGGCTTCAATTCGTGAAGCCAGATCTTTGCATTGCGCTTCCAAATCTTTTTCCTTTTCCAAATCATCTTTTAAGGTTAATTGTTGATTTTGGGCCTGTTGGAGCGCTTCTTCATATTTTGTAATCCTGGCTGCGTTAAGTTCCATTTCCCGGCCCAGGGGATCAGTTGATGTAAATTTCGATCCATCCTTACCTGTTGTTGTTCCCCGAACTTTCTTTACTTCTTCTATGTAATTGATTTGAGTTTGTAGTTTAACCATTTTGGGGTGATCTTTTCCCAAATCAATTAAAAGTAACTTCATTTGCAATTTCAACAGGTCCAAAGTCGCATCATCAGGAGTAATAAACATTGTGGATGTGTCTGATCCAAGGGAACTGTCACCGGAATTTTTGGGAAGTGCTACCCCCCTGGCCCCATGCCTTGCTAACAGGTCGTCCCTTCTGTCCTTAAGATCGGCCAAAAGCAATTCATATTTCCGGATACCATCTTCCAAACCGGCATTGACCTTAAGGGCACCAACAGGGTGGATTTTCTTCAAATTATCCTGTTTAAGTCGAAATTCCGTTTGCAGTTGCAGGAATTGGGTATTGGTGCTGGTAATGATTCCTTCCATCCTTTGGACCGAACGATCGTTCCCGATGTCATAGATTTTTTTCAGATAATTTTGGTAGGATTTTACCACGGCCAAAAGGACCTTTGGGGTATCTTCAGGGTATAAACCGGTTTTGTAATTGAGGACCAGTACCTTGCGTTTTTCATCCTGGACCACTTGAAGGCCACCATGTACCAAGGCAGCCAATTCGCTTTTGGATTGAGCTCCAAGTGGTAACCTTTTAAGGCTCTGCCTATTTTTATTCCCTTCGGGTTGGCCTGATGGTTGGTCCTCCCCAATGGATTTGGATAATCCACCCGAAACCCCTGGAATGGCTCCTCCCAAAATATTGTCCACCAGAGTTAAATCGGAATCCCCTTCCAGGATATCTGCGGTTCCCTCCATGACATCAGGACTTTTGACGACGGCAATTTGGGAAGAAACATAATCCTCCATAAAGCCGGCGCGACTGTCCAAATTCGTGTTAAGCTCTCCCCGTTTTTTTACAACATGCACATCAATCGAGGTTTGGTAGGCAGGGACCACCCGAAGGTGAAAGAAAAAACCGCCAACCACCCCGACCACGACTCCAATAGAAACCAATGGAAGCCGTTTTAAAACAAGTTGGATAAGTGTGGTGCTTTTGGAATCTTCCCTGGAAAGGTTTGGTTCCTGAAAAGTTGGTGATAAGGCGTTAAGTTGCCTTGAATTTTCTTGAGGAGCAATCCCGCGATTATCAATTGCTGAAGCCATGAAACCAATCCCCAATCCCTGCCAGAGTTATTATACACTCGGTTGGGGACACCCACCAATAGTATTGTTTTCGACATTTGGCACAATAGCGATTTCCGGATGGGCTTGTGATTGGAATATATGCCTGGTGGTTTCACCCAAAAGGCCCACCAAGGTTGCCAAATGGGAAAAGTCTACCGGACCACCCTGATACTCCTGTCCCATCACGATACCAATGCGGCCAATACATTTTCCTTCGACAAGGATTGGAATGATAAAAGAGGCCGATGTGTCGGATTCCCCTTTGAATTTAGTCGAATTACCCACCCATTGAGCATGGTATGCTTCCTGGAAGGCTGGGGCATTAATATTTAAATCGACCTGATTATAATTATGAATTTGGGAATGATTAATAATTTGGCGCCAAACGGTATGCCAATAATCATTTCCGTGCAATAATATGCCATCGCTTACGGAATCATTTTTGATATTTGTAAATATAATGATATTTTTAAGTCGGTTGAAAATAAGTTTCATTTCAGGTCTGCCAAACCAACCAGATTGTAAAAGGATGAAACAAACCAACAAAATTCCTGCCCAAGCAAAAATATCAGTATTAAAAATGGTTGAAATAAATCCTGACACAATGGCGATTGCACTGAGTAAAATCACAATAACAAGGCTCCCAAATCTACCAAATCCTTCGCGTTGAAGGCAATGATGCAAATGGCCATGATCCGTGCTGTAAATACTCCTTCCGGTTAATTTTCGCCTTAAAATTGCCGCAAAAGTATCCACCACGGGAAGGATTAATGCCGCCAAGGGTATAGCAAGCATCCAGGATTCTCCTTTGGAATGATCTTGGATTTTTAAGGAAATTGCCGCTAAAAGGAGGCCTATAAGCATACTGCCTGCATCACCAAGATAGATGGATGCGGGGGGCCGATTGAAATAGAGAAAACCTAATAGGGCCCCGGCCAACATCATGGAAAGATAACTGGCCATAACTTGGCCATGAACCAATGCAATGGACCCAATTCCAACGGAGGCAACCAGGCCAACACTTGCCAAAAGCCCGTCCATTCCATCCAGCAGGTTGGCTGCATTGATGGCACCCATAAACCAAAAAACAGCAAAAGGCAAAGCCAAAGGGCCAAGCTCGAAATCCATTTGAAAAAGGTGGATCCGTTGGATTCCGTAATCTCCATAAAAAACCAAACAGCCAACCAGGAGGAATTGCCCCAAGAACTTATTACGCCCCCGAAGCCCAAAGCGATCATCAATGAATCCCAACAGGGTAATCCCAAAACAGGCGGAACCAAGGAGAAAAAAACTGGTTGGATTATCAAAAAACTTGGCCTTTGCAGACCCGGACCAAAGCATGAGGCTGGTGGTGGCCAAGGCAATAGCAATAAAAATACCCACCCCACCTGCCCGGGGAATTACCCCTGCCTTTAGATTCCGATGCCCATCCACCTTGTCAAACAATCCTAGGGTTGGTGCGAAATATCGCAGGATATAATTACCAATTCCACTCAAAACGAGGCTTAAACAAAAAATTTGCCAACCATATTCCAACATAGATTATCCCAAAATGGGTTGGAAAAAAGGTTTAATAAATAATGCCGAAAAGAGGACTCGAACCTCCACTCCCTAACGGGAACTAGCTCCTGAGGCTAGCGCGTCTGCCAATTCCGCCACTTCGGCTTGGAAACCAATCTTTCCCAGATTGAATTGGGATGGAAAGGGTCCGCCAGTCATTATCTTAACATTACCCATTCGTTAGTCCAGCTTGGTTTCCCAATTCGGGGAAGGTGCTTTGTATTGAAACCCAAATCTCTTGCTATTTTCCTTCCTAGGTGAATGTAGGACCTTATTTGGCAGCAAGCCTCGAGATTGGTTTTTAAGCCTTGGATTGCACATTGTTTCGGGAGGAAATGTCCTTGGTAAAAATGGGTTTGTTTAAAACCCCTTTCAAATCGGCCCATTCCCGGGGATCCAATTGCGATGCGTTTACCTCTACCGGGCAAATTTCCTCCGCCAAACGCATTCCTAAAAAATGGGCTTTAGCCAGCATTTCCAGGTTTCCCCATGCCGTTTTTGACTGCATTGGTATTTTTTGGAACCATGCGGTCCTTAAGAGTCGAATTGGGTTTAATGGATCCTTATTGTGAACCCCCAGAAGCCAATATCCAATCTGTTCCCATTTCCAATTGGAAAAACCAAGCCAGGCATTGTTTTTTGCCAAGGGAATTTCCAATAAAAACCGGAAAGGTTGCAGAAAACACCACGAGAGTAGCCTCATGATCCAAGGGGCTTTGCCACCCGTTCTTCGAAAAGTGACCCCATCCAAGGCTTCCACCAATTCACGGTTTTTTTTGATCCAATCCAGGAGGTCAGGGCTGGTTCCCTTGGGAACCAAGAGGACCCAGGGACATGGAATATTTGTTATTGCCTGCTCCAAAGATTGTCCCCAATCCGAACCCACGGGGAGGGAATTAACAAAAATGGTCAGACCTAATGAATTGGCCCTCGATTCCCAATCCAATTTGTCGAAAGTGGTTGCATATCCATAATCGAGGAGGAGGACCTGTAGGGATCCAATATGTAAGTTGGTGGGTGAATTTTCAGGAAAAGACAAGAAATCACCGAGTGTACCTATTGGGGAAAAGCCTTTAGTAAAACTAACGGTTTATGGTGTTTCTGACCATCCAAACCCTGGATTGCTGAATCTTCCATTACCCACTGGGTTCCGGGAGGGCCATTTGGCCAAAGGCTTAAAACTTGGGGGTTGGTTATCACCCAGGAGGGTTTATGGATCGAAAGGCAAGAACATAATTCTTCAGGTTTTCCCAAAATACGATGGGGGCGATTCAAATGAAATGCCAATGCATGGGCTTCCTCCCCAAAAAAGAGGACAGGTTCATCAATGGGCATTAACAGGTTAATTTTTTTGGCCCATGTTTTGACATCTCTGTTCGCCTCATTATTTGGAATATCAAAAAATATCAACCAAGATATAATCAAAAATGTAATAATGACACAAAATAAAAATGCTAATGAAAGTGAATTATAAATTATTTTTGACGAATTTATTATTGAAATTGAATTAATAAATGATCCAAAAAACAATGAACATGCAGGATATGCCACAATAAGATAGTCAGATCTTTTAAAATTTGAAATAGATAAAACTAAAAACAACAATAATAACCAAATTAAAGAAGTAAATTTGATTGACTTAAATTCAAATAGTTTATAAATATTCAGATTTAACTTTTTAATATTAATAAGGATTAGCAGCAATCCCAAGGATGGCCAGGGTTGAAAGTCCCAAAGGAATTGGACGGGATAGAACCAAAAGGGATGAGAGCGTAGTCGCCCTGTGCCTAGGCCCCTATCCCAATTGTGTTCAATAAAAAAATGCTGTGTAAACTCCCCTTCGGTGGCCAAGTGGGCATAAAGGAACCATGGCAAAGATAAGCCTACCCCCAAGATCCCTGTAAAGGCGAGCCCTGGAAGCGAAAAGAATTGCCTCGAAAGGGTGATCCAAACTGCCAATCCGGAAGCTCCGCAAAAAACCAATCCTATGGGGCCTTTCAACAAAATGGCAATCATCACAGAAATGGAAGCCCAAACCAAATCCCAGGTGGACCAGGTTAGTGTATAACGAATGGCGAATAATCCATAAAGTGTCGTTGCAGCCGCCAAAGGCATGTCGATCCGGCCAATGCGGGCGGACCAGATAAAATGAATCGCCGTGCCTAGCACAATTGCTGCCAATAAGCCTGTTTTCCGATTCCCTAAGGAGTGACCAATTAGGATAACGGAGGCGAGGCAAACCAATGCCCCCAAAACCGAGGGAAGGCGAATCGTCCAGTTATTGACCTCGGTTGCGTTACCGGAAATAAGGGCAACGAGCCAATAATACATAGGTGGTTTTTGAACATCGGGAGTTTCAATGGTCCTACCAGGCAGCCACCAAATTCCTGTTTCCAACATGGTTCTGGCATTCAATCCGGATCGGGCTTCGTGGCTACTCCAAAGATCCCGGTCCCCCAAATTTTGAAAAAATAACAACCAAATTCCCAGGGAACCGGCAATACAACAAACCACAATTGTTCCATAACCGCGAAAAAGTTTGTATATTTTAGGCGGTCTTGCGTCTGTAATCACTTTGGTAAAATTTCTGGTATGCTACACAGGATTGTAAGAGGTCAGAATGGCAACCCAGGCCAACTATTCTTCCAGATTCCAAGACCAAAATCCTGCTGGCCAGGTGAACCGATGCCGGCCGATGGGTGATCATGAAAACCGTCCGATTGCGAATGAACTCCTCCATTGCTTTATGAATTAATGTTTCGCTTTCGGGATCGGATTGGCTGGTGAATTCATCCAAAAGGAGAATGGGTGGGTTCCTAAGGATGGTCCTTGCCAGGCAAATTCTTTGGCGTTGACCACCGGATAGGCGATTGCCGGATTCCCCAACCACGGTTTCATATCCCATGGGCAATTTGAGGATCATTTCATGAGCGTGGGCTTTTCGGGCAGCCTCTTCAACCTGTTCTTTCGGGACGGTTTTTAACCCATAGCATATATTTGCGTAAATCGAATCGTCAAAAAGAACCGCATTTTGGGAAACAAGGCCCACCATGCGTCGAAGGCTCCTTAAATGGTATTTTCTCAGGTCGTACCCAAACAATTGTATGGCACCATGGTCCGGGTCATGAAAACGGGGAAGGAGGCTAAATAAAGTGGATTTACCACATCCATTGTGTCCAACAATTGCAATTGTTTCGCCTTTTTTAACATCAAAACTGACATCCCTTAAAACGGGAACCCCTTGGTGATAGGAAAAACCAACCTCCTGAAAGCGGAGAAAAGGGGTTTCGTCGGTTGGTTCAACCCATGGGGCAAGGTCGCCCTGTTGCTCTACAATCCGAATACTTTGGGAGGATCCTGAAAGGGTTTCAAGGCGGAAACCGGAGGGATTGGTCAGGATTTTGGGGACATTATCAAGTATTTCAAAAACCCGATCCGAGGCAGCCCAGGCGGCCTGAAGTTTTGTGAAAACACTTGACAATTTTCTAACCGGGTCAGAAACCGCTGCTAACAGCACATAAAGCTGAATCAATGCTTCGGGATCCATGGGTTGTTCTGACATTCGAATACCAAAAAGCGATGTTTCTTGGCGAAGTACCAAAAAAGCCCCTGCCAACAAGGCACAGGCTACTGCCGCAACTCCAAGAACTTCAATTATGGGGCCAGCAATGGCATCCAGGTAGACCACAATATTGGATCGGTGTTTATAATCCCTAATGGCAACAAGAAATCGGCGCCTTTCCAAAGCTTCCGCAGTGTGAATTTTTACAGTCCTGATGCTTTGGAAGGATTCCTGGAGGATTTGGAAAATCTTTGACATTCTTTCAAGCAGCTTTCGGGTAGCTCGTTTCATTGTGCGACCAATGCGGGCTAAAACCAGGAGAACGGCCGGCACAATGATAAGAAACATGAGAGTAAGTTGCCAACTGATCAGGCAGGCCAGTAAAATGCAGGCTAACACTCTTAAGGGTTCGGCGATTACCCTACCAAAAAGGGTTTTCATGCCAGTTGACAACGAATCCATGTCATTGGTGAATCTTGCCATCAGGCCTGCGGAACCCTGTTCGTTAAAATGGTCAACATCCTGTCGAATGACATGGCCAAAACAACGATTTCTCAAGTCGTAAATGGTACGATTGATGACACCTCCCACTAAACAGTCTTGGGCCACTTCGAAAAGGCACTTTAAGGTAACGGCCAGGATAACAGCCACCACTACACAAAGTAAATTTTGAAAAGTGTCATCCGGCAATCGATCCACAACATTTTTTTTAATGAGTTGGAGGTAATGCTTTTTGCTCCTTAGCCATTGGATTTTGGTGTCGTTCCGGACTTGCTGGGAGGTTAGTTCCCGTAACTGTTTTTCGGCAAATTTTTGGTCGGTAATGCCATCGATTTCTTTTTCCCGGGCCTGGAAACGGGATTGGACCTCCTCTGCCGCATCAATTTCCGTGTTCAGTGTTTGTAACCAAGTCGCTATCCATTGATTTGGGGCTAGGTCGGATTGCAGGGTTTTTAGAAAAGGGTAGATACTTGTGAAATTTAGGCCCCAAAGGATGGCAGCCATAAAGGCGCATCCAAAGGAAGCTACAATTCTCCCTCGATAGGGCCAAGCAAATTGCAGTACGCGCAGAAAATTTTTCATTGAGCCAACCTTGGCAAATATTCATAATGACGATGAATGAAACAGCCCCCGGTGGAAGGATTTCCCTAATTCACCCACAATAGGAGAAACGAAATGGGACCTTGGCGTCAACGCCATCCGATCAAGTAGGGGAAAAATTATTCAGGACATTGGGACTACATTGGCATGGTTAGGCGGTCAGGTAGGATTTGAAAACCCAATCAAGGGTCCCAAGTTCCGGATTGTACCAATTTTTCCACGGGCCATGGCCTTTTTGATAAGGAAAAAAACGACTATGGAAATCATGACAAGAAGCTCTATTCCAAACTTCAGAGGCGTTCCATGTACAGCACTTGGTAAGTGTTGGCTAAATGCGTTTGGCACGGTAGAATTCCAGCGAGGCAACCTAATATGGAGAAATGGTTTTGCTTCGGTTCCATGGGAACTGCGGGGTTGGTTTTTGTCTTGTTTTTGCTTGATTTGGTGGTTGGGAGTCCCTTTGGTGGGACGAGTATGGTGCTAGATATTCTTGGCTTGATAAGTGCAGGGGTTGTTTTTTTCTTGGGGTTTGATGCTTCAAGAGATTTATCTTAGAAACATCGATTCCGTTTTTGAAATTATCTTAAATTATGGTTTGCCAAAACTTTTGAAATGCCGTGAAATGTGAATTCATTGGCTATAGCGATGGGTTTTAACCCACTTTGTTCTGCGGCGGCGGCTGTAGCCGGGCTGATCGTGGCAACCTTAGGCAAAGACCCTTGGGGTAAATTTTTGGTCAGGATTGCCCATTGTTGAGCGATGGATGAGCTTCCAAGGACAACCCAATCCCATTTTCCATTGGCAAGTTCCTGGATTCGTTTCTGGGGAAGGAAGGATAAATCCTGATGGGAGTATGCCTTAACCTGATGAACGGTTGCCACTTTGCTCAATTGCTGGGGCAAAATATCGCTTCCACGATCGGCCCGCACAATAAGTACTTTTTTCCCGAAACAATGGGTTCCCAGCTCGTTAACCAAGCCTGAACTGGAAAAATCCCCCGGAACAATGTCGGCATTGATTCCATATTCACCAAGGCAGTTTGCAGTGGATGGACCGATACAGGCTATTTGGTTAGAACCCAAGGCTCTAGCGTCCTTGCCAATGGTTTTCAGGGCGTTAAAAACAGCCCTAACCCCATTAGGGCTGTTAAAAACCACCCAATCGTAAGTGCTCAATTGCAAAAGGATTTGATGGAATGCCTCCTGATTAGGGGATGGTCCAATTTTCATTAGCCCTTGGTTTTCAACGAATGCCCCGAGCCTGGCAAAAAGGGCTAATGGGGCGGCAGCCTGAGTTTCAGGGCGGGTGAGGAGGATCCTCATTCCGGCCAAAGGCCTTTTTTCTGACCAGCCAATTTTATTTCGATAACCAACCACATGGCCGACCACGATTAGGGTGGGAGATTTTAAGCCCTTTGAGGATTCAACCAGCCGGTCAAGGGTGGTTACCACCACTTTTTGATCTGGGAGGGTACCTCGTTCAATAAGTGCAGCTGGCAATTCTGGATTCATCCCATGATTTAAAAGCCTGGTTCTTAGGTGCTGGATTTGAAGGAGTGGCATGAAAAAAACAAGTGTTCCAGGAAAAGCGGTGATTGCTTTCCAATCCATTCGGGTCTCTTGGGAACCAAGTTCATGGGCGGTAACAAAAGCTACGGAACTTGCCATATCCCTGTGGGTCACCGGTATTCCCGCCCAGGCCGGCCCTCCCAAACCTGAACTGACTCCTGGCACTACCTCATAAGGGATATTGGCCGCTAATAGGGCTTCGCACTCCTCGGCACCCCGACCAAACAAAAAGGGATCGCCCCCTTTTAACCTGACCACTACCCGGTTCGATTGGGATTTTTCAACCAAAATCCGGCAAATTTCGGGCCACCTTTGGGGGTGGGTACCCTCCAACGATTGAACACAAATTCGTTCTGCTCCAGGTTGGCAAAGTTCCAAAAGGGAATCCGCCACCAGCCGGTCAAACAGGACAACATTAGCAACTTTTAAAAGTTCCGCACCCCGTCGAGTTATTAAACCGGGATCACCAGGACCCGCCCCCACTAAAAACGCTTTGGCTGGTCCGGCAATATCTTCCTGGAGATCCTCAAATTGGACACTTAAAAAATTCACAGATGCGTCAGACATCAAACCCCCAAAACCTCATCCCGGTCAGGCACTTCAATATTCAAGTCGCTCCCCCTACGCCTTAATTTGCACATAATGATTCCCAATTCGAACAGGAGTCCCAGCGGAATCCAAAGCATCAATAAGCTGAAAGGGTCCCCCGAAGGGGTAATAACTGCGGCAACAATAACCATAGCAAACCATACTATGCCCCGTTTGGCTTGAATGGATTTTACATCCAGTAAACCAATGCTATCTATAAATAAGATAACGAGGGGAGTTTGGAAGGAAATTCCAAATACAAGGGGCATCATAATAGCAAATCCTAGCCATTCACTTAAGCGTAGATCCGGCTTTAATCCTATCCATTCATTAAAACTTAAAAGTCCACTAATAGCTACAGGCATTACACCAAATTGACATAAAATAATGCCGCCTAAAAATAAGCCAAGGCTAAACGGCAAATAAAGAAAGACATATTTTTTTTCATGAGGATAAAGACCGGCTGCCACAAAGGACCAAAGCTCCCAGAATATGACCGGGCTCCCAAGTACCAATCCGGTGACCACGCAAACCTTGAAATAGGTCATTAATGGTTCTTGAATGGAAAGGGTAATAAGTTGGTTTTCCCCCCTGATTTCCCTAAGGCTTTCGTCCAATCCAAGGCCCAGCCGGATTGGGTCATAAACGGCCAGGGGGAGCACAATACAGTCCTCGATTGCAATTGGTTTTGGATGGGTTTGGTCCTTATTTTCTTCGGTTTTCCAGACGAATTCAGAAGGAATTTCGTTTTTACCCGCCAAAGCCGCAAGGAAAACTTCTCTTGGAATGGCAAAATGGAAAAAGGGTGAGGGTATGTTTGCGTTAACCATTTCCGGGGAAAGGCCCCCATTTTCCAATTTTTTACCCAAATCCCTGATTCGGTTTTGGTTAAAGGCTTTCAGCTGTGTTTCAACAGGTTCTTTGATGATTCCAAGAACCTTAGTCCCAATAAAAAAACTAAAAACGAGGCACACCCCAAAGCCAATAGCGGCACGAATCAAATGTTTGCGTAGTTCCTCCAAGTGGTCACCGAAACTCATTCGGGAAGAAGTAAAATAATCATCCGGGTCAGCAAATGCGGAACTGCTCATCAATCCTACCTTGGGTGGCTTAACCTAATTCTATTTCCCATAAGGGTGGAGGCAAAGGCGATGGTGGGTTTCCAAAGGGAAAATATCTGCAATAATAGTAGGAGTGGTTGATTGGGTGGAGATGCGATAATGAAACAACCTGGAAAAATGGTACAGTCTCTAGCTTGCCGAATCGTCCCGCTAGGCTTTTTGTTGAGTTTAGGTGGTTGTGCGGCAACTACGGCAGATCATTCGAGCCTTTCTCCATTACCCGAAAATGGGATGGCTAGGCCCTATCCAGAACTTTTGATTCGCCTTCGGTCTCAAGCCACGGTTGCAACGGAATGCTATTACACCAACGATTGGGACGGTTTGCAAGTGGCGGCGAAAGGGATGGTCCAAACCTCCAGTTTCCTAAGGAATGCCATTGAGGTACCTGTTTCAGCGAAAGAATCTTTGGCAAAAATAGCGTCTGACTTTGGTTTGGAATCAAATCTATTGTTACAAGCCGCCAAAAACCGGGATGAGAAAAGCGTAAATGAATCACTTCAAAAAATACACCTACAAATTCGCCAATTACGACTCATCCAATAACGAATCCTCAATGAATCCTTTTATCGGATCCACCTGACCTTTGATCTGCCACCATCCTTTTGCCAAGGATAAAAGGGATTCGAAATCCAGTTGGTCAGCCCGGATGTCTGGTGGCAATTGCTGGGCGATCAACATTTCATCAAGGAGCGGTTTTTGAATTTTGACACCCATTGGCATTTTGGCCAGTGCCTGGCGTAAAGACTTCCGTCGATGAAGAAAAAGGTCCCTCAGGAACATGCGAAACCGGTTTGGCCCGTCCTTGGCAGAAACAGTTGTTGATAAAAAATTGCACAAATAGGCCTGTTTTTCACGGTTTGGTAGGATTTCCAGAATGGCAGAGTCCACCTTGGGTTTGGGATGAAATACGGTAGGCGGAACCCTCCTCAGGATTCGACAATCGGCCAAACTTTGAATAA
This sequence comes from Planctomycetia bacterium, assembly GCA_005808665.1. Lineage (GTDB taxonomy): Bacteria > Planctomycetota > Planctomycetia > Gemmatales > Gemmataceae > SYLG01. The sequence continues at coordinate 24,264 of SYLG01000007.1, forward strand.
GGACAGACATTCCGGAATAGGGGTCCGTCCCTGGTTTGGCAGTTATTTTTTCCGCCGTCTCCCACTGAACCAAGCCCACTATTCTCTCCAAAGGAATAGGACTCATTAAAAGGTTGATGATAGCGGGGGTAGCAATCGAATAAGGAAGATTTGCCACCAATTTGAATTGACTGCAACCAAATTTGGTCCCACCCGCAATGAATTTGTCCAAGACTTGGGAATCAAGGCGGTTTTTGGACGCCAAAAAATCCCCAATGTGGAGTTCAAAAGGAGAATTGTTTGGAATTAAATGTTGTAAAACAGGTTCAAAACGCCTGTCAATTTCCACGCTAAGGACAAAACCTGCCAGTTCAACAAGGTGGTGGGTTAGTGTTCCCGTTCCTGGACCTATTTCCAATATGGCATCGTTTTTCGAGAGGTTTCCAGCCGCAATAACCAGGTCCAATGTATTTAAATCAATAAGAAAATTTTGGCCCAATTTGTTTTTAGGGTCAATGTCATAAATAGCCAATTGGTTTTTTATATAAGAAAGTGTTTGGCGAATGGGTGGTGTCAAAGAGGGAATCCTGGTTCTTTAAGAGTAAAACATGAGTCTTTCGACATAACGGGCAACCATATCAGACTCCAAATTGACCGGTGCACCAGGTTTCATAGTGCCAAATGTGGTTTCCCCCAGAGTATGGGGAATCAGAGCTAGGGTGAACCGGTCATTAAGAGATTCAACGACTGTTAGACTGACCCCATTTACAGCAATGGAACCTTTCGGGGCAATCAGCCGTTTCATTTCCGGAGGCGTTGAAATGCAAAAAATTTCCCAGGAGTCCTCCTTTGTTCTGGTAAGCAATTCTCCCAAACCATCCACATGGCCCTGAACCAAATGCCCACCCAGAACATCCCCAAGCCGCAAGGAAGGTTCGGCATTCAAAAGAGTTCCCTCCATGAGAAAATTGAGGTTGGTTTTATTCAGGGTTTCCGGACTTAACTCAAAATGAACCAGCGGACCATCCAAACCCACCGCCGTTAGACAAGCTCCATTGAGGGCAATACTATCGCCAATTTTGGCAGCCGGACCAAGGATTGGTAAGTGTACGGTGAGAGCCTTGCCTTTCCCCAACGGAAGAATGCTAACAACCTTGGCGATTTCCTGAATCAAACCCGTAAACATTAAAGTATTTCCAATTGGTCAGGAATGGCAAGGATGTGTCCCTATTCCGCCTTGGCGGGTAATTCAATGAACAGCGATTTTTTTTGGATTTTCCGCAACAAGGCTTGAAAAGGCCCATTTAAAGCAAACCACCAAAAAACGAGAGCAATCATCATATCCAAACTGCGGATCCAAACAGGGGTGAAGCCAACGATGGCAACCAATGCAACCGAGGAAGGAAACCAACGGCCCCGGGTCTTTTTGGGTTGAGGACGATTTGGCCCCAAAAGTTTCCTGGAAGGGTGGGGAAATCCTATCCGGCTAATCATTAAAAAAGCGATGAAAGCAGCGGCCATCGGACACCCAACAAATGCCAATTTCACCGTGATTTCTGAAAATCCAGGAATCCAGGTCGCAAAAGGAGGATCCAATACCAATCGACCTTGAATCAAAACAATACCACAAATACAACCGGCTGCAGCTGGTGATGGAAGTCCTACAAATTTTTTACCATCCGCTTTGGATAAGCTCGTTCGTTCCAGATTGAATCTTGCCAACCGAAGCAGAGTACCAGCCAGATACAAGGAAGCCACCAGCCCCCAAACGGTGGAGGAGGATGATGACTCGGGCTGCGTAAAGACAACAATCATCAAGTAAGAAGGAACCAGGCCAAAACTAATCCCATCACACAAAGAATCCAGTTCCGCCCCAAAATCATTTGCACACCGCAAAAGGCGGGCAACCAAACCATCCAGGGCATCGAAAACCATGGCAAGCATTAAAAGGCCAATGGCTAAATAGATATTGCCCCAGGATTCAAGATCGTGTGGGTTAAAACGATGAATCGAAACGAGGGCTCCAAACCCTGCTATTGCATTCCCCAAGGTTAGCCCGGTTGGAACAACTCCTCGCAGAAATAACCGGGTAGAATCTGTCATTCGTGCCGCCAAAACGGAAATCTACACAAAATCAACATAAAGCAATGTACATCCAAAAAGCCACAAAAGGCAAGGTTCCTTGTGGCTTTTCAGTTTTTTTTATAAATCGGGCGCTAATTCCTAATTGGGGATTAGGTTCCGTGTTCCCATCCGCTCATATATTTTTGTTGAGCTTCGGTCAACTTGTCAATGTTCATTCCCATCGAGGTAAGCTTGGCCGAGGCAACAAAATTCTCCACTTCTGCAGGAACAGTATAAACCTTATTGGTCAATTTGCCCTTGTTGTTTAGGCAAAACTCGGTCGCAAGAGCCTGGGTCGCAAAGCTCATATCCATCACGCTTGGGGGGTGGCCTTCGGCAGCGGCCAAGTTTACCAGCCGCCCTTGGGCGATCACATATACTTTTTTCCCATTTTTCAACCGGTATTCTTCAACATGATTACGAATATTGGCTGTAACCGAAAGGGAGAGCTCCTTTAAAGCAATCAGGTCAAGTTCGACATCAAAGTGGCCACTATTGCAAACCATGGCACCATCTTTCATTACCTCAAAGTGTTCTTTGCGAATGACCCCACTATTGCCGGTTACGGTGATAAAAATGTCCCCTTCGGATGCGGCACAGGCAATGGGCATTACCTGAAAACCATCCATGGCAGCTTCCAAAGCCCGGACGGGATCAACTTCCGTGACAATTACCAAAGCACCCAACCCACGCGCCCTGGAGGCTACACCCTTCCCGCACCATCCGTAACCACAAACCACCACCCGACGGCCAGACAACAAGACATTGGTGGCCCGAATAATGCCATCAATGGTGCTTTGACCGGTTCCGTAGCGATTATCAAACAGGTGTTTGGTGAGGGCGTCATTTACCGAAATCACCGGGAATTGCAGGACATTATCACGCTCCATCGCTTTCAGCCGGTTGACACCCGTGGTGGTTTCTTCCATGCTGCCTGTGACCTTGCTTACAAGGGCTTTTCGTTGAGCAGGGCTAAGTTTCTCCGCCCAACCCCTCACGACCGGGTGGACATCCTGGAGGCGATCCAAGGCGATGAAAATCATGGCGGATACCAAATCCGCCCCATCATCCATGGTGACATTGGGTTCATGAGCCAAGGCTTCAACGATGTGTTGATAATATTTATCGTTGTCTTCTTCTCGGACAGCATAAACCGAGATGCCAAAGTCGGCCACCAAACTTGCGGCAACATCATCCTGGGTGCTAAGGGGATTGGAAGCGATGAGGACCAAATCCGCACCCCCCGCTTTAAGGGCCCGAGCCAAATTTGCGGTCTCGGCGGTTACATGAAGGCAAGCTGACATTTTCAGCCCGGCCAAAGGTTTTTCCTTTTCAAAACGATCACGAACCATCCTTAGGACGGGCATATCGGAATCGGCCCATAAGATCCGTTTTTTGCCGGCAGCTGCCAAACCAATGTCCTTGACATCACTTTTAACGGTGCAATTACTCATACTTTTCCTTGCTTAGGGGCTGAATCGACGCTGTTCATCGGGTAATTCTAATTTCTGGCTCGGGAAATTCAACCGGCTTTATTGGAAAAAATAACCGGATTAGGACTTACGCAGTTGAATCAAAATCCGTTCCAATGAAACGGAATGGGAATAGATCTGGCAATTTAGGATGGCTCTTAGTCTACCCAAAATCCCAAAATCGGGACAACTACCCGACTCTACCAAAAGTTGAAGGAAAATTCTCGAACATTGGTTCCCCAAAAAACGGAATTTGTTGCCATCCCCCATTTCCGTTCCTCAAGCCCGATGATTTTAAACCCTGCCTCTGGGCGACAACCACCGTTAACCAGTCCGTAGTGGAATTTGGCGGTGGGCTAAAAAATGAGGACCTGGCAAGGCAGGCAGCGGAAGAGGATTGGGCCGTTGTTCAAAGGCACTCCCTTTTTGTCAGGGAAAACATTAAAATTCCTGACGGTTCAAAAATCGATCGCAAAGGATTCTTTTGGGCACATCAAAAGAAAGGGAATTTCAGGGCAATTCATGCTATGTTTGTAGGCTTTTGAAGGAGCCAAGGTATTCCCGCCAGAAGCTTGGTTGGAATGATTGCTTCAACTGCCGTCAAAAACTCACCTTGCCGAGAGGAGGATAATTGAACCATCAAGGGTAATTGCAGTCGGATTGGTACCATTTTCAGCTGGGTTCGATACCCAGGGATTGATTTCTACATGCCCCTCCTGAAAACCTTGTTTCCAAACACCTGCTATGGTTTGGAAGGGATTCGGGTGACACGGTCGTTTTGCACGAGGATTCTGATTTTTGATCAGCCCGGAATCCTTTGGGAAAAAGGAATGTCCCGAGGTTGATTCCATGTCGATTTGGCCCCAGGGTGTTGGTAAACTAGAGGCGCAGACCATTTAGAGAGGATTGGAAAGTAAAAAAAATCACCCGATAAGCCCAATCGTAACCACATGAAAAATGGATGATAACCGTTAAGGCCCTCAAACCTTAACACCTTTACATTCGTTAAAAGAGGGGCAACTTCCTGGAGAAATGAGGTTGGCTAGCCTGGTGAAAGGATCCTTTGAAATTGCCCAAATTACCAATGCAAATGACCTTTCCTAAAACCTTTCTCCAGACTTGGTATGCGGTTTGCCGATCCTTTGGAATAATTATCCTGCTTTGAATGATGATGAAATCCAAAGGTTTAGACTTAAAAATAGACAAAATGGTCCAAAAGGGGAAATGATTATGTCAAAATTCAAGCATCAAAGGTCCGTTATTTCCCGAATTTCGGCAATTTTTGGTGGTTCAAAAGATGTCGGATCACCTTACCCTAACCGGAAAGCTCCCAACCTGGAATGGTTGGAATCCCGGCTGGTTCCCACCTTCAACTATGTCGTAACAAACATTACCGATGTGCCCGGCGAAGTTGGCGGCCCTTTGGATGGATCACTACGAAGAGGACTCCAACTAGCCGGCCTTTCCAATGAAGATGCCGTTATTACTTTTGATCCAACCGTTTTTAATTCCCAGTCGCCCCAAACCATTACGCTTAATGGTGTGGATGGTGCCTTGTTACTTTCCAACCCGAAAATTCAGGTCAACGGACCAGGCACAAGTTCCGATTTCACCCCCTTAACCATTCAGGCAATCAACGGAATTGCAACTGCTTCTGTTGCGACCCCGGGAATTGGCTATGCCCCCGGTGATATTCTTTACCAACCGGTGGGGTCTGGTCCCGCCTATGCTGGTGGTGCCCAGTTTACCGTTACATCCGTGGGTCCCAATGGGGCCATAACGGGAGTCTTTGTGCAAAAACCTGGAGGTGGTCAACAGGTTAACGAAATATTGGATAGCACTATCTTTCCCGCATCCTTGATCAACCTGACCGGATCCGGAACCGGGGCCAAACTGCAAGTGAGTACTTTGAGGCGGGCGAGTGGTCTTTTTGTAACCCAAACCCAAGCCACTTCCGCAGAATTGAGCGGGATGACGCTAGCTAATTCCTATAGTACCGTTACAACAACCGCCCTGGGAGCCATTTACCATATTGGCGGAACCTTAAGTTTAGCCAATATTTTTATGGATGGAGATCTTGGTGACGGTATAAAAGGACATGGCATTTATACTCAAAGCGGTTCTGGTCCGCTACAAATAACTGATAGCAAGATCGTTAATGTGAGCTTGCAAGCCATCAGGAATGATAATGCCAATTCAATAACAATCAATAATAGTTTAATAGCAAGGAATGATATTGGTGGCATATATAATTATTCATCGCTTAATGCAACTATAAAAATTACAAATTCTGAATTTAGCTATAATGGAGATTCATTATCTGCCGGAATTGGTGGATTAGTAGGAGCAATTTTTACATTTAGCAAATTAGATATTGGCAATTCCTATTTTGTAAATAATGTGTCCGGATTTAATGGCGGTGCAATTGAAATGCACGGCCCTAGTACAATAATTAAAGACAGTTTTTTTAATAGCAACATTACATTAGCGACGGAAGTCCTTCTTACAGCCGGTTCCCAAACCATGGGTGGGGGTGCTATTTGGAATGAAGCGGGAGATCTGACTATTTCCAAAACCGGTTTTACGGATAACCAGGCTAATTTTTATGGTAGAGATAGTGGTGGTGGGGCGGTTTATAATCAAAGTGGTGTATTAAAACTGACGCAATCGACTTTTTACGGAAATGTTGCCAATATTTTTACCAACCCGATGCAGGTACCGGTTCCTCCCGATGCTACCATAACGGACCCAAGCCAATATCCCACCTCAAGGTATTCTGGGGGCGGTGCTTTGTATTCTGGCGGTGATACCACAATCAATCAGGTAACATTTGGCGAAAATCGTGTGGATTGTGGGGTCAACATTTGGAGGATGCCAAGTATGGCGAATTGGGGAGCAACCATTCCCATTCAGCCCATGTATTCAGGTGGTGGGGCCATTTATTTAACCAATAGCCCATTAGGTGGAACGGCTGCAGTTCAAAGCATTTTAACGGAAGTTACTTTTGCAGATAATGCGGTAAAAGCAACCGCCTTGCCTGGTTCCGAGGATACTGTTGATTTTCAAATACCCTTGGATATGGCAGCCATTCCCGGAACGATCGATCCGGAAGTGTATGGTAGGGGATTAACGGGTGGTGCGATCATTATCGGTGATGCTCATGAAAGGGCAAATTTAAATACCAATAATGATGCCTATGTGGCGGCAAAGACAAATAATGTTCAAATGGTTAATGTAACGATTACAAACAACCGTGTAGATAACCAATTGTTGCCTATCAATGCAGCCAATGGAATTGGTTTATTACCAAATCGTACGGATTCCGCCACAATGTCCAGGGGTATTAGCGGTGGTATTTTTATGGATACCGCTCCAGGTAATACTAATGGTGTACAGGCGACAAATAATTTAATAGTTTCAAATTATGGAGCGAATTTTTTTAATAATAAGTATATTAATAATGTTGTAGCCGATATTGGAACACAAACAGCCGCCTTTAATCAACCTAATGTTTTAAATGAATCTAGTTCTTATTTTTTGAGCAATGGCCATAATTATTACAGTGGTGTTGGAATTCAGTTATCCAATGTAAGTGACCAAAGTGTCCCTTATCTTGGGCAGGTCATTGGACCTGGACCCGGTGACATTCGTGATATTCCCCAAAACTTGCTTGACCCCAATGGCTTGGCGTACAATCCAGGACCTAATACCGTCGTTGGTATGACTAGCCCCAATATTTACACTCAAAACATTCAAACCGATGTTATTAAAACCGTTGGTTTAACCAGAAACAGTCCCGCCCGCGATACGGGTGATATTTCGGTGTTTAATTCCGGTATTACCACTCCCTATGACAACAGGTACATCAACAGGGCAGTTAATCTGGCAATTGATATTGGGGCCTATGAAGCTCAACTTCCATCGCTTTCGACCATCACATCATTGGTTCCCAACCCGGCGGAATATGGTCAAGCCGTTACTCTTGGGGTTACCGTTAATTCCGATGGAGTGAATTCCAAAATCGGTATTGAAGGAACGGTTTATCTCGAAAACAGCAAAACCTTGGCCATTATTGCTTCCCAACCTGTCAAAGGTTTGGTTCCCTTGCCCGGTCAACAAGCAACCGTTTCGACGACTTTCAATATCAATAATGTGGCTGGTCAATACTTTGCCGCTTCCAATATTTATGATTTAAGGGCATTTTTTGATAACAGTAGTGACTTTGCTCCTAGCAAAACTGACATAGTTCAATTAACCGTTAATCCTGCAGTTACAAATATTGTTCTAAACTCCGGTAATCCAAATCCATCGGTTGTTAATTCCACAGTTTCTCTTTCTGGAACTATTGTTGCACCCAATTCTACTGCTTCCATTGATGGATCGGTTACCTTGTATGATGTAACCGATCCAGTCAATCCTGTATCATTGTCTTCTGGATCCGTTTCCTCTGGGGCTTTCAGTATTAACTATGATTTTCTGGAAAGTAAAGTTTACTACTTGCAAGCCAAATACGCATCGTCTAGTGGTAACTTTCTGCAAAGCGTTTCCAATATCCAGACCCAAGATGTAGGGCAATTGTTGACAAATACTTTGGTTGTAAACCCAAGTACAATAGGGAAAGGTTCATCGGTTTCTTTATCATCAACAATTAGTTCTACTTATTTAACTCCTATTACTGGTCCTGTTCAATTTACTTATACCAATTCCTCTGGAAGTATTGTGGTTCTTGGATCCGTTGACGCCTCCTCCGCTGTGGTTGATCCATCGCAACCCAATGGGTTAGTTTATACTTTGACTGTTAATAGTGCAACCGCCAATTTGCCTTTGGGAATGATTCCTATTGTTGCCAGTTACATCAGGGTTAGCGGTGATCCCTATGTAGGAATTGCTTCGTCTCCGAAAAATCTGGTGGTAACCGGGCAGCAAACCACGACCCAATTTTCAATTCTTCCTTTAGGAACAATCAGTTTTGGATCCCTGGTTCAGTTGACCGCCACCGTAAGCCCAACCAGCATAGTGTTGCCGTTTGGCACAAGTAGTGTCACTTTTTATGATGGCACCGTTTCCCTTGGTTCCGCACCTCTCGATGTTAATACAAGGCAAGCTGTATTTACCACGATTTCCCTAGGCGGGGGATCCCATAACCTTACCGCCGTTTATTCCGGTGATGGAGTGAATTATCAGGGTTCCACCTCACCCGTGCAAACCTTGAATATAGCTTCACGAAGTACAACCACCACTTTAACTTGTACACCGGCCACGGGTGCCACCGGGGTTCCTGTAACCATGACCGCTACCATTGTTGGAGTTGGATCCACAAGTCAAATGGCACCCCCTGCCGGGTCGGTTGTGTTCAAGGATGGGTCGGTTGTTTTAGGTTCGGCAACGGTTAATGCGAATAACCAAGCTGTACTTTCCGTAGCCACCTTAAGCACAGGGACTCATCAACTTTCCGCAATCTTTACTCCCTCCAATGCCAATTATTCTGGTTCCAATGGAGCCTTGGTTTTCATTGTCAAAAAGGTGGTTGCCCAGCCCTATTATGCCATTGCCCCCGGACAGGGACCCACTTTGGTTGGGTTTAATACGACCAACAACCAACAAGCATTTGCGGTTATGCCCTTTGGGCCACTTTTTAAAGGTGGCCTGAGGACGGCAACCGGTGACACCAATGGTGATAGTGTGGCTGACATTATTGTGGCAGCAGGGCCTGGCGGTAATTCTACCATCAAAATATATGATGGAAAAACGCTTGGGGTAATTGCCACTTTCCAGGCCTATGGTGGATACAATGGTGCGGTTAATATAGCTGCAGGAGATCTCAACAATGATGGGTATGCAGACATCATTACTTCCCCTGGGAGCCTCGGACCAACCTCTAATGTAAAGGCCTTTAGTGGCAAGAATGGCCAGATCCTTCGCAGTTTCCTTGCCTACGCCCAAGGGTATACCGGGGGTGTTACGGTCGCTGCAGGTGATGTAAACGGGGATGGATTTACCGATATCATTACTGGCCCCCAGGTTGCAAACCCTCCCCATGTAAAGGTGTTTAGTGGCCAATCGGGAACTACTCTCCAAAGTTTTTATGCTTACAGCGCCGCATTTAACGGAGGAATCTTTGTTGCCTCCGGTGATTTCAACGGTGATGGTTTTGCGGACATTGTGACCGGAGCCAATGCCGGTGGTGGCCCCCATGTTGTGGTTGTTAGTGGGGCCAATCCCAAATTGAAATTAGGCAGTTTTTATGCTTATACCCAGACCTTTAGCGGAGGGGTAAGGGTAGGGGCTGTCGATATCAATGGCGATGGCGTTCCTGAAATCATTACCGGAGCAGGTGCAGGCATTGGCCCATTAGTAACACGGTGGACTCTACCTACTGGTGCCAGTAATTTCAAACAGGTTGATCAGTTCTTTGCCTATGGCAAAGGCGGTCCCAACAATTACACGGCCGGTACATTCCCTAGCGTTTAGTTAACAAAAATTGAGCCAACATGAAGGACGGGATAATACCCGTCCTTCATGTATTTCATCCGGTTGATTTACGCATCATGGTCATAATACTTAAAGTCCCCGAAATCATTCCCACGCCAAAAAGGAGGGCAGATGCGGTAAAGACCTGTCTGAAATTGGGATTGGGTTGTGAGATGGTGGTCAATAATTCCCGAAACCCATCCAGGGCCCATCCATGGGGCGTTAAAAAACTAATCCACCGGGTATCTTCGGGAAAAAGTTCCCTTGGAATAATGCACCCTCCCAAGAGGGCTAATCCCAATGACGGTAAAAGCCCCCACATGGAAACCTGGGCCATGGTTTTGGCCTGGGTTGCAACCAATAATCCCAAACCCACTGAAGCAATACTTGAGGAGATCACCAATATTCCCAACCAGAACAGGTTGGTAACCCAATACGAGTGCGTGCTCCCCCACGACATTCCTAATAACAGGCCCCCCAATAATAAAAGGGTGGCACCCTGAAAGATTGCCAAAACCAGATAGGGCAATGTTTTCCCAATAAGGACAGCGCCCATGTTTACTGGGGCAAGGCACATGCGGCTCCAGGTGCGTCGTTCCCTTTCCTGGACAAATGTACCAGACATGGGAAGGCCCATAAAAAACAAAAAAAGGACCAAAAAGGAGGGCACAAGGATTTGATACCGGTGCGCTCCCCTTTTTAGCCAACCTTTCCCGTCCCCGTCCAAAAATGGTACCTCCCGCCCCATGGGTTCCGTGGTATCGTGGGCTTTGACCAGGGAAGTCCAGGTTTTCCCGGTAAGGTTATACCGCGAAAATTGACCGGTTAAAGCTTTTTGGATACCTTCTCCGATTTTACCCCGATAGGAGGCGATGGTTGTTTCATTGCCCTCTGAAACTTTGTAAATGAGGTCCTTTAGGCTAGTGGAATCCTTACCCAATAGGAATTGGAAACGGGGTGGGATAGGAACCCGGACCCCTTGGGTGAGGATTTCAATGAATTCCTGGTCTCCCAGTTGTTCAAAGGCTTTGCCGATCATCCAGGGCAGAATGACCCTCATCAAGGAAACTTGAGCCACCTGCTCCATCACCGCCGCCGATAAACCCTGTTTGGGGTCTTTTAATACCATAACTCCAATTTTGTCCAGGTGAACCCCTTCCCGATGAAAAGGATTGATACCATGAGAAAGGAATGAACAAAGGTCGATTTTTCCTCCGATTTCCGGGCCCAAAACGATGACCGCGGCCCTTCTGTGAGAATGGACAAGGAATTCGGCTTCTTGCTGGTTTGAGATCAATTCCAATTTCAGGTCTGGGCATTCACGCAAATCCGCCCGAATTCGCTCTCCCCAAGTAAGTCCATCAAATCCTTGGCTCCGATCCAGATCGACAATGGAAACCCGAAATAAATCATCCGGTTTTTGCCCGAATCCCTCACCCAGCAAGATTCCCAATAGCACAATACAAAGGAATGGTAATAACAAAAGAGTAACCAAAGTCCTGCGATCCCGACCAAGGCCAAGGAACTCTCTGCGACATACCGTTATTACCGTTCCTGCAAAGGTGATGGAAGGGGAAAAAGGGATATTAATCATCCCGGAGGTCCTTTCCGGTCAGGCTCAAAAACAAATCCTCAAGTCGGGGCCGGTCAATGGTCACTTCGCCCATGGGAACTCCATGATCGGCAAGTTTTTTCCAAAACCAAATGAAATTTCCATTGTTCAATACCTCTGTCTCCAGGGTTTTCGTATTTTTCAATGGGCGCCATTTTTCTCCGTGGATGGTTACCCATTCCTTGAGGAGTTCCTCCCTTTGAGGAATTTTTTCTGTTAAGGAAATGCGTACCGGAAGGTTGGATAATAGTTCCTCCAATGTTCCTCGTGCCAGGATTTTTCCACAATCAAGAATCACAAGTTCATCACAAAGGATTTCTGCTTCCCCCAGAAAATGGCTTGTGTAAAGGATGGTCATTCCATCCCGGTTCCAATCCCTTAAAAGTTCAAGCATTCGATTTCTGGATTGGGGATCCACCCCAACGGTGGGTTCATCCAGGATCAATAATTCGGGTTGATGGACCACAGCAATCGCCAGGTTGAGCCGTCTTGCCATCCCTCCTGATAACTGCCCGGAGGGCTGGTTTCCCCGGTCAGAAAGGCCAACCTGATCCAACAGGTGTGAAATCCAGGAAGCGGCCCCCTTTTGGTCCAATCCATAAAGATTTGCAAAAAATGCCAGGTTTTCTGCGGCACTCAATTCCGGATAGATGGCCAATTCCTGGGGAACCAACCCAACTTTCCTGCGAAAATCCGTCTCGCCTTGGGGCAACGGATCGCCTTTCCAGAACACCGATCCTTGCCTTGGTTTGTGAAAACCAAGGAGGGTGCGTACCAATGTGGTTTTACCGGCACCGTTTGGTCCAAGAAGGCCAACGATTTTCCCTTTTTTAATGCTTAGATTTAACCCCTTGATTACTTCCCGGCTGCCATGAAAAACATCCAAATTGCGTGTTTCCATGATACTTTCATGCAATGAACCTATCATGAATAATTGTTCCAATTGGTCTTGTGCCCTTTCAACCCCTCTGCCATTCTAGAGACAGGATCTTTTCAAGTCCTTTTGGGTGGGATGGGCATTGGCAAAGGTCCGGTTCCCGATCCTCTCCAAAACTCAGGAGTTTTCCCATGTTTTCTTGGTCCATACGCCTTGCTTTTGCGGCCTGGTTGGGAATGGGTTGTTGGCTAAACAAGGCGAATGCCGGGCAAATAACCCCTACCCAATTCAAATGGATTTTTGATTCCTTGGCCGGCCCATCGCAAGGGTGGTCAGGATTATTGGCCCAAGCGGGGCCACTCCAAAAGGAGACCGGGCAAACCCAAAGCAGGCCATCTACCAACCCCATTCCTCCACGGACGATATTTCCACCCGTTGCTGATCAAAAAACAGGTAATGGGCCCGGTTCCAACCCGGATACATTGCCTCTAAGGGTGCCCCTACCGCCAACTCCTACCCAACCTCCCACCGTTACCAAACCGTATTTCGTCCCCGGTCCCCCAGCAAGGTTCGATCCATCGGTAAAGGCCCACCCACAACCAACCCCTCCTCCTTTGGATCAGAACCAGGCGGATAGGCAAAGGCAAAGGGCCGAATTAGCCGAACAGCGCCTGCGAGCGGATCAATTGAGGCGATCTCCTCAGCCACCTTCTCCAGAAAGGGTACCCAATAAGGGGGAAGACCGGGTAAGGGAGCAATTAAGACGACCTACTCAGGAGGAGCTTAGGAGCAGTTCAAAGGGGGTAATGGTTCAAGAGGTTGAATATCTTGAGGAGGAAATGAGAAGGCACCAACGGGCCATTTTGGGAATATCGACCAGGGTTAATGAATTACGAAATCGGATTTCGGACCTTCAGGGAAATGTTCAAAAGGGTACACACCTTCCCATTACCCAGCCCTACACAGTTTTAGTCAACCCTCCTTTTGCCGGGAATCCCCCACAGATAGGCCAGGCCCCTCAGGCCGGACCCCAACCCGTACCTTTGCAAGAACTACGCCGAAGGGAGGAATTACCGGTTGATGCCAAGATTCGCCCGGGTAACCCACCCCAAATGCATAGAGAAGTTACCTACGGGATATCAAGAGTACCCAGGGTGCCACCAATGATTGACTTGTTAAGGGAGACGAACGAAAAAATCGAACGAATGAATGACCAATTGAGGGATTTGGAAGATCAGGTCAGGGATTTAAGGCGAGCCAATCAGCAAAGGCAACAAGCCCTTAATCCGCATCCCCCCGTTTATACCTCCCCTTATGGGAGGCCGAGGGAGCCCGTTCAACCAACAAATCGTCCGGAGTCCCAAGGGTTTTCCAGTGGGAATCCCCAACCTGGCGGTCCAAACCATGGCCCTCAATGGAATCAGGAAAGACACCCTGATTTTAACCCCGGCTATCCCCAACCCGGCAGCCCAAACCATGGTCCACCATCCTTTCCAGAAAATCGCAACGGGCCTAACTCAGGGTATCCCCAACCCGGCGGTCCCAACCATGGCCCACCCTCCTTTCCAGAAAATCGCAACGGGCCCAATCCCGGCTATCCCCAACCCGGGGGTCCCAACCATGGCCCACCCTCCTTTCCAGAAAATCGCAACGGGCCTAACTCAGGGTTTTCCCAACCAAACGGGCCAAACCCCGGACCAACATCCTTTCCAGCAAATCCCTACCGTACTACACCAACAAATGAGATACCAAATGGTCCAAACCAAGGACCAAATCGTTCCCAAGTATTTCCCAACCCACCAAACCTTGGGATTTTTAAGGCTCAACCGATAGCTCCCTTGGGATTTGTGCTTAGCTGGTTTGGAATTCCTCCCTATCCTGAAAACCGCAATGACCCTTCAGGAGTTATCCCGGTTCAGGGATTGCCATTTGGAAATGGAACCCCCGGATTGGGGTTTTCCCCCAATATTCAAATGCCTTTTCAGGCTCCGCTCAGGTGGGATTTCAAAGATGTTCCCTTGCCAATACCCTTGGCGGATCTGAATCCCAGAGGAATAAACCAACAACAATCGCAACCCCCGATCCCTGTTAGGATCGATCCCAAGCCAAACGGCTTGCCTCGGCAACCACCTCAGGTTGTCGGTGATCCTATTCCAGGAAAAAATCCATAGGACCGTTGGGTTAAAGGGAGTGGGCCTTTTTATTGTGGTGGGTTCGAGGCATTCACTGTTTCGAAAGCCTGCCCCAATTCCATGATAAGGTCGGTGGCAAGCATGGCGATTTGGCCCTGTTTTTGGGAGGCCAGGTCTCCAGCCAATCCATGAACAAAAGCCCCCAACCTGGCGGAATCAAAGGCAGGTAAGCCTTGGGTCCAAATGGCTGCCAGGATTCCCGTCAAAACATCCCCGGATCCCCCCTTGGCCATTCCTGGGTTGCCTGTAGGGTTGGTATATTCCTGAGCGGAGGTGGCAATTACGGTTTGATGGCCTTTTAGCAACACCACACATCCGGTTTCTTGGGCAAATGCTTTTGCCGTATTCATTCGCGAGGTAAAGGGGCCCACCATCGCCCCTGTGATTAGTCTTTGCATTTCTCCCGGATGCGGGGTAATAATCACTTCCGCTTTTTTTTCGGCCCACCAATTTCCCATAACGGCCAACTGATTCAAGGCATCCGCATCCAGGACCAACTTTCCCGGTTGGGAAAGCAAATCCTCAAGGAGCATTTTTAATCCTGGTCCTATCCCACAACCAGGGCCGACCGCAACGACATCCATTTTGCCTAGTTTTTGCAATAACCCGATTACACAATGGGGTGCAATTCGCCCATCCGTTTCCTCCAATGGGGAGACCATGTAACAGGGATTGCCAAGAGCAACCATTAATTGGGCCGATTGGGGAGTGAAAACCGTAACAAGACCAGCACCTGACCGAAGTGCGGCCGTACCACAAAGGATCCCAGCACCACTCATTTCGAGCGATCCCGCCACGATTCCTACCCTGCCGAAATCCCCCTTATGAGAATTAATTGGCCGTTCAGGAAGGTAACAGGGTGCTGAAAACCCTGTTTCATTTCCCACCAATGCACCAAAGAGTGGAATCGCTTCGCAAAAAGATTTTGCCGCCGGCAAAAGCTGGCGTGCAAAGGATCGTTTCACCCAGCCGATTATTACCAAGCACTTCGGGTTTCTCGCCGCCAATTTTCAGAACGGTGGTAAGCCCCTCCTCATTTACCAGAAATAATTTGCCATCCGCAATAAGAGGGGAACCGGCAAAGGGTCCCTTTACCCGATGCGTCCAAAGGTCTTTCCCGGTGGCGGCATCCAGACAATTGATTCCGACGGAGGAAACCCCATAAACCCTTCCATCATAAACCAAAGGGGAGCAATAGGTGCCTCCCACTTTTGCGGATTTCCAGGCAACCTCCGGTGTGGAACCGGTTTGGGCACTTTTCAGGGCAACCAAAGGGCTCCCGGGACTAATCACCAAATCGTCAGAAGCGGTTGCCGAGGAAATGCTCCCTCCAGGAGTCTCGGTATAATTCCAAAGGATTTTTCCAGTGGAAGGATCACAGGCGGTTAAGCCTGTTGGGGACAAAAATAAGGCAATATCCACACCCTTCTGGTTTACCACGGTTGGACTTGTCCAGTTTACATGTTTGGTGCGGGCATGACGCCATTTTTCCCGCCCGGTGTTTATGTCAACCCCGCAAATGAAGGAACTGGCGGCGGTTTCCATCTCCACCAAAACGGTGTTTTTGTGCAAACCCAGGGAGGAAGCCATTCCAACCTGATTGGTAATTCCCGCATCCTCACCAAATAGGGATCGGCACCAAAGGAGATCGCCATTGGCTTTATAGGCCACCAGGTCTGCCGATGCAAATAAAGCCACAATGGCTTTATTTGACCCAACCGGAGAAGGGGCCGCCATGTTGGTTTTGGGATGGCAACCTGTTCCCCCGGTAGCAAGGATACTTCTTCGCCATTGTTCCTTTCCCGTTTTGGCATCAAAGGCCAACACATGAAGCCTTCCCTCACCTCGTTCCGAACATGCGGTTATATACACCGAATTTCCAAGAACAATCGGGCTGGATAACCCTTTCCCGGGCAGAGGGACCTTCCAGGTAATGTTCTGGTCCGCCCCCCATTTCGAAGGTAGGCCCGATTCCTTGCTTACTCCTGTGCCCTCTGGGCCCCGAAATTGGGTCCAATCACCCCCATGGACGGAACAGGATGCTCCCAGCAAACCAAAAGAGATCAAACCCGTGCAAAATTTAATCATTACTTCAGCTCCTTGGGTTCATTGGCTTTCCCGGCACCGGGAATACTGGGTAAGGCGGCCTGTTTTACCTCTGCCCGATACCCTGCAAAATCAGTGAACCGGGCCTGCAATTGCCAATTTTGGGCATAGGCCTCTGTTTGGTTGTTCTGACAAACTTTTACCAAAAGGTCGTTTGTTCCTTTTTTCAGCTTGCACCTTGCAATATGCTGATTGGGATTTTGCCCATGATGGTATTCATCGCGTTGGAAAACCCAATCCCCATTGAGCCACACTTTGAGGGAGGTGATGCAACCCAACCGAATCTCCACTTCCTGATCAATGGGAGACTCAACCTTGGTCCAAGCGTAGGCGATCGCCGATTTTTCCTTGCCGATCAATTTGTTGAAATCCACAACACCCTCGGGGGAAGTGGTTTTTGTGGGAAACCATTTGGCCGGTTTACTCCCTTTGCCCTGATAGGTTTGGTTGGGGTCCACTTTGGGTTCTACCGGATAGGCCTTTTCAAAACCCAATTCCCTGGTGTTATCAAAAATTCCAAGCACCGCCCAATCTGTTAGAAAACCATAATGCTTGAGAAGGTCAACCTCCACGCTTTCCGCTTTGAGAATCTTTGCCAATTCCGAAACCTGATCAAGGTCGCAGGCAACTTTCAATATATCCTGGCATTTAGTGGTAACCTGGTTTCCTTTGGGGAGATTTTTCAACATTTGGATTTCCAAAGCAACGCCATCCCTTCGAAGGTCTGGGTTTATATCCTTTAGAAACCCTGGGATCAACCGTTTTGCTTTGGGCTCATCCAGTTTTTGTAACCATTCAAAGGCTTGCCTGCGGGCGATCCCGCCATTGGCATTATTTTTCACAAACGATTCCAGTACGGCAATGGTATTGGCGGTTGGTTTTTCTTTTTCAAGGACCGCATCGAGGGCTGGCCTTAACCAATTGAGTCCCAGTGGTTTTCCTGCATCCATGGCATTAAGGATTACAGGAACCGCGGCTTGACCTTCGGCAACCAGAGACTGCCATTTTTGGGCCATTAGTTCCGAGTTACCACCTCGGGGTTGGGCATCATTCAAGCCTTTTGCCAATTCAGCAATTTTTTCGGGATCCATGGCGTTCAGAAATCCCAAAGGAAAAAGGCATAGGCATGCCAAAGTCACAAGCAACCGGGATCGAATCATAAACCACCCCATAAAGGAGAAATAATGTGGGTCCTGATACTTTTGCCAAATGAAGATTCAAGAAATTTCACCCATCGGCGGTAACGGGTGAAATTATTTGTTACCCAAGGAAAACCTACTTGCCCGTGGATGCCCAAACGATACCCGCTACCATCATTTTCTGGAATCGGGGATCGGTCCAAACATCTTCTCGATGGCCAAGGGCGGTGTAAAACATCCTTCCCTTGCCATATTCTTTGGTCCAGGTGAGAGCATAATCCCCGTCTTTGCGATTTCCCCGTTTGTCCCCCTCTTTGAGTTTCATGTGCATCAATACCTTGATTTTCGACCGATCATAGGGTGCTTTGAATTGATAGATCTCATCGGTAATTTCGAATTCTTTCCCCAAATGCTTCATCGCAGGGTGATCCTGCATTTCAACCACCACCTTGATTTTTTCATGCCAAGGATGTCCGTCAAAGTATCCTCCCACAAGGTTTCCGTATTCGGGCCATTTGTAAAAAGTATCACTTGCACAATGACTGCCGGTGAATCCTTTCCCCGACCGGACGAAATCGAGCAAATCTGCTTTTTGGGTATCACTCAAAGGCAATTCCCCAGTTGTGTAAAAGAATACCGCATCGTATTTGGCAAGGTTTTCAGCAGTTATCTCCTTGCGGGAATCCTGGGAGCAGGTTACTTCAAATTTCCCGGTTTCCTTTCCCAATTGAGTTAAGACTTTTTCAACCAGGCAATGTTCGTTGGCACTGGGTCGTTTTACAACCGAGTGAACAAATCCTTTGGATTCCGTAATGACCAAAAGTTTTTTGACAGGTCCAGATTCCTGGCTCCAACTCGTGGTGCAGATTCCCACTAACGCCAAAAGGCTGTAAACAAAGGCTCTTCGGTGCATGATTCATTCCTTTAGGAGGCCTGGGAAATCGGGAGTCAAAATGAGTAGGCCACCCTCATTAAATGACTTGCAAGAGTCAATGGGCCTCTAAAATCCAAATGTTTCGGAATACCACCGGGCTTCCATGGTTTTGCAGTTGGATAGGACCAGGTTCGGGGCCTTCTTTTCTTCCATATCCCGTTTGTTTGGGAAGCTCAATTTTGTCATGAACCAAAATGTCATTCTGTTTGACACTGATCAAAGCATTTTTTACCTTGTTCCCAGCTTCAAACAAGGCAGCTCGAAATTCAATATCAAACACTTGCCATTGATTGGGGGGTAAACAGGCATTCATTTCCGGGGGACGATATTCATAAATGGAACCACATTCGTTTTTGGAGCCCTCAAGGGCAAAACTATCCAGGATCTGGATTTCGTAACGGTTCTGAAGGTAGACACCGCTGTTGGCGCGATCCTGCCCCCTTTTGTCGGGCACCATGGGCAATCGGAATTCGATATGAAGCAGAAAATCCTGAAAAGTTCCAACTGTCTCGCAACCAACGGCAAGGAACCCCTCGGGATTTTTTTTCGCTTTTTTCCATTGGCCAAGGCCTGTCCCATCATAAAGGACCTTTGCCCCCATGGGAGGCTTCATTCCAAGGGATTCAGGGTTACGGGGCAATGCGGTTACCCCTTTAAAGGCTTCCCCTTTGTGGTTTGTGCCACGAATGGATGCGGGATTTCCAAGAATGTTCCACCCACCCCCATCCGCTGAAAATGTAAAGTTCCCCTCCTCCCACTTGCCTTTGAGGTTCTGTTCCCACATCCGGTCAAAACCCAACCCGGGCAACCCTCCGGAATAGGCATGAACCGCCACCCGAAAGGGGCCAGTCGGAGTGATTTGAAGGCCAAATGGATTGCCCCTGGCAAATGTGCAAGAATATTCGCTTGGAGGGAAAACCCCCTTTGGTAGAGGGGGCTGCAAGGAATCAAATCCCTGAACCTTCCTGGATAACAGGGTGTTGCCCAAGGAAAGTAGACCCAGTTTTGCCAGCAAGGATCGACGGCACAGCATCCAACGGGACTCCCCATTTCCAATAGACCCATTTTGGGTAATTATCGATCCAATGACAACCACCAAATCTGTTCGGTTTCCAATCCCAGGGCGGTTATCCGTTGCCTACCCTTGAGACCAAACCATGCTCCCTGGGTAAATACACACTGGTTGAACTTGAGTTCCAACTGCCTTAAGATGACATGAATGGGCCCTTCGCCAAGTGGTAAGGCAACGGTTTGCAAAACCGTTATTCCCCGGTTCGAATCCGGGAGGGCCCTTTTTCTTTTTTCGGCTAAAAACACTTATCCTACCGATGTTTTCATCCTTTATTCCACTTTGGCACAAACCTCATTTGTTATCCAATCCGTCCTTTGATTATCACTTTTTTGGCACCGCAACGGCCCAGCAAAAGCCGGCCTGATTATTTTCGGTTCCACTTGAGTTTTTTTTGCTGATTCAGGTCTGGCAGCCAATTACAAATCTATCGGGGTCCTGGTCCGAATGCTTGGAATAATCTCTTAAGGTGATGATGGGATTTGAGTGCCGATCCGGTCTTAAAGTTGCAGACACAATCCGTCTTACGGGGATTATTTCGGGAAGATTGACGGGCTGGGGAAACGGTCCTCAATGTTGGAAGAGCCATCGTCAAGGTATTCCTCGCGTGGTATACACAAAATGGGCCAGTTGCTTGGCCGGACCCGGACGACTCTTCCGGGGCGAATGCCCTCGATAATAAGGTCCGTTTCAAAACGGATTTGGATCCCGCTGCTGCCAAGAAGTATGTTCCCATTCGTCTTTGTAACTTCAAGGACTGAGCCGGCTGAGGCCATGTGGGCGGGGCTATATGCTCCGTGGGTGTGCTTTAATGTATTCTCCACGGAATTCATCTGGGAAGAGATCCCTTTTTTGAAATCGGCATAGAGGGTCTGGTCCATTCCTCCAAACAAGGTTGCGGTTACTTTCGCCTGACCGAACTTTCCATACTCGACTGTATCAACCCAAGCGGGCATCCAGCGACTTCGGATAAGAGCCTTGTGCGTCTCGGTCTGATTTTGAGCGGCACGCTTTATGGCGGTTTCATCAAGCCAGATGTCCGAAATGTGGAACCGCAGGAATACGCCATCCGGGGTGGGTTGCCATGTGAGTCCAAGGTGGACGGTTTGGCCTGCCAGGGATTTCTTACCGCGGACCGGCCAGGTGCCCTCGGCGATCAAGTCCTCGACACCAAGGCGTTCACGACCGCGCCAGATCCGGGTTGCGCCATCAAAGGTCAACTTTTCCTCGCTGGCCTTGCCGGGTCCTCCTTCTTTGGATTCAAGTGAGGCGATGATCATCCCCTGATTATGCTCAAGGTCTACTTCTTTGAGCTTCCAGACCTTGCCTTCCCGAAGGCAGAAGCTGGGCTCGTCCTCGATAAGCAGGACATGGTTTTCGGCAGGCCTTTCAGGGGAGCCATTCTGGGCCACCGGCACGGCGGAGGTTTTCGGGTCCGGTGGGAGAAAAGCCCTCACATGCATGAGGGTGCCGAGCGGTATATCCCTTAAATCCGCCGGGGCACCGTGGTAGCGGATAATTCCGTAGGGGAGCATGGCGAAGGGATGCGGCGGATTTCGAAAAAACTCGCCCGGACTTATTACCCGAAGGCTGCCACGGCGGTTGGCATGGTCCAAAAAGACAAGTACACCCCGATAGGAGAAGGATTTTTCCAAAGGAGGGAACTTGCCCGTTTCGGGCCGAAAGGGTTTGTCCTGGGCGAATCCTGCGCTTGTGACCATGGAAAGGGCAAGGAACAGAGCTATGAGACATCTTGTAAACCGTAGCCGGTTCATAGTTCGATCACCTTGTTGCTCTCGGCGAATTTGTTTACCTCCAAACCCATTCGTTGGGCCATCAGTAGTAGCAGATTGCTCATGTAGGCATTCGGGTTTGCTGGTCTGCTGCAGAGAGAGTAGTGTTCGCCAGGCTTGTCGAGCTGGTAGCCTTTGAAGTGTCCATGGTTGAAATCGAGGTGGGTGCCGTGCTTCAGGCCGAGGTCCGACCCTCCCGCTAAAACCAGCGGGAGGTTGGCGTTGCCGTGGCTGTGACCGTAGGACATGCCGCTGCCGAAGAGGGCCATTGTCGAGCCTAGGAGTGGCTTGCCGTTGAGGTCTTTGGTCTCCGCGAGTCGGGTGAGGAAGTAGCTGAACTGCTCAATGGCGAAGGTGTCATATTTCGTGAGTTTCTCCATGTAGCCCGTATCGCCGCCATGGTGGCTGAGTTGATGGCGTGACTCGGTGATGCCGATCTCGGGAATGGCAAAGGCATCCCCTTCGCCCCCGAGGCTGAAAGTGGCCACCCGTGTCAAATCCGTTTGGAAGGCGAGAACGATAAGATCATAAACGGTGCGGAAATAGTCTCCTGCCATCGTGGCCGGGATGTCACGATTGGTGCGTTTGCGATCGGAGTCGGATACGGGGGGGAGAGGTGTATCGAGCCAGGCATCGGCTCGCCGTGTGCGGATTTCTGCCTCTCGAACGGAAGAAAGGTATTGTTCGAGACGGCCCTTATCGGCCGATCCCATGGCCTGCTCAAGTCGGCGGACTTCCGCAAGATTGGCGTCCAATACACTCCCTTTGCGCCGCAATTCCCTCCTTTGGCTAACCTTGCCCCCTTTTGGTTCTTCAAACAGCGAGGCGAAAATCTCACTGCAACGACGCATGGAAGGCAAATGGATCCCATCGGCGGTCCAACTCAGGGAATCCCCTGTGAGAGCAATCTCCATGGAAGGATATCGGGTGTGTTTCGCCGTGATTTCGGCCATCTTTTGATCTAAGGAAATGGTGTTTCGATCGGAAGGGCCGAGTTTGCCCCCGGTCAACCAGACCGAGATGCAATTGTGGTGATGGCTGAGCGCTCCCGAGTGATGCAGGCCACTGATGGGGGTGATCACTTGACGATGCTTTTCCAGGGGTTTTAGCGAACGGGAGAACTGGTAGTCTTTTCCCGGTGAGGTGACCTGGTAGTTGAGCGAATGGACACCGTTTGCCAGGTAGATGAAAGCACTTCGGCGCGGGGTGGCTGTTTGTTTCTCATTCGCCCGAAGCGGAACCATGCATTCCAGAAACGGAAGGGAAATGCAGCTTCCCATGGCCCGCAGGACATGGCGGCGGTCGATTAACCAGGATTGTGTCAAAATATTGCTCATTGGATTCTCCCTCTTATCGTTTGCGTAATAGTTCTGAAAGGGCCACGCCGCGGATGATATCCTTGATCCGGTATTGGTTTTTCTGTGCCTCGATTTCGATGGCCTTGAGGTCATCCTGGTCGTCGACCGTTAGCACCCGGCGAAGAGCGTAGGTGCAAAGATGCTCGATAAAGGCACGGGCAAACTTGGCGCGGTCTTCAAGCAGCAGGCTTTTGAAATGAATGAAATCCTTGAATAAACGGCCGTCGGGCATCAAACCCGACGGATCGATCAATGGGTCCTCGCCACGGCCTTGGGAAACCTTTTCCCGGGTGCGCCATTGCCCGATTGCATCGTAATTATCCCAGGCGAGACCCAACGGGTCGATCTTCGCATGGCAAGCGGCGCAATTCGGGTTATTACGGTGAGCTTCAATCTTCTGGCGGAGAGTGGCCTTGGGGCTTTCCGGGGGGCTGGGTTCGATCGCACTTACATTTGCCGGTGGGGGCGGAGGCGTTTTGCCAAAGATCGCTTCACTAACCCACACACCTCGATGCACCGGGCGGTGGCGGGTACCGTCCGAGGTCAGTCCGAGTATCGCACCCATGGCAAGCAGGCCCCCTCGGTGATCTTCCGGTTTGAGCGGGACCCGCTGGAAGCCACCGTTTTTGGGCTCTGGAAGTCCGTAAAAATCACAAAGCCGGGCGTTGGCCATGGTCCAATCAGAATCGATGAAACCATCGATGGCCAGATTCTTGGAAAACAGCTCCCGGAAATACTCGACCGGTTCGGCGCGCAGGCTCGTTTCGAGCCACGCATCGTAGTTTGGGTAGAGTTTCCTATCCGGCGGAAACATCCCGAGGCGGTGCAATTGGAGCCATTGCCGGACAAAGTCATCAACCAAGCGGTTGGCCTTGGTGTCGGCAAGAAGCCGGTCCACCTCTTTAACCAGGCCATCAACTTTCAAGGAACCGTTTTTGGCAGCGGTTAATAGGCCATCGTCGGGCATGGAACTCCACAAGAAATAGGAGAGCCGGGAAGCAAGTTCACTTTGGTTAAGGCCTTCGCGGGCCACCGGGTCTCCTTCGACGAGGTAGATGAAATGCCTGGAAGTCAATATTCCCTGCATCGCGATGCGATAGGCGTCGGCAGTTTTTTCGCCTGCATTGCGCTCTGAGAGGTAGGCTTGCAGGTAGTTTCCCAATTCTTCCTTTTTGACCGGACGCCGCCAGGCTCGTTCCGCGAAGCGTTGCAAATGCCCTGTAACCACATCAAAGGAGGCGTTATCTGGAGGTACCAAACCGCTCCGGTGAGATTTCTCCGCCGATGTTACCAGGGGGCCTTCCCATTCGATCCAATCCAGGAGGACGGTTGAGAAAATACCATTCCCCTTTTCATCAAACATTTGGGGTGCATTTGGGTTCAGGAGCAAAGTCTCGCTGCTGTGCGTGAAAATATAACCCCCACCGCTTAGCGCATTGCGGAATGCCGCACCTTTTCGCCTGTCCACCACATCGGTTGCCACAACACAGAAGTCCAAGTTTGTTGGCATCTCAAGGAACACCTCGAATTCATAAACTTGCGGGCTGTCCTCAGGGGCGGTGAGGTCAAATTCGATAATGCCATCCACGGTCTCCTCCCCGGTCCGTTTGCCAATGCTCAGGTGGGCTGGCTGGCCACCGGGTGGGCGGATTCCGCTGGCCTTTATGCGCATTTTGTAAAGACCGCTTTGTTCCGGGCCTCCCTTTGCTAACCAATCGGGGGAGAGGGCGTTTTGCACATTTCCGGGATAAAGAAGGTAACGCAGCGGTCGCTTTATGCCGAAGCGGTCCAGGGTTTCCTGCTGGACCTTTCCGCCGTTGTAGCGTAAGTCAACAGCGGTTTTGCGGACTTTCCTGGCCTCCCCTGCTGTGATGGGAAAGGCACGGTCCAGAACGAGCCCTGCGGCGCGGTAATAGCGATCGACATGGGACGGGGAGAGCGAGAGTTCCGATCCGAGCCGCTCAAACCCGTGCCAAAGGGTATCCTCGTTCAGCTCCCCTGGCTTGGCGGGATTATACCGGACACCGAGCAAGTCATAGACCGTATTCTGATACTCCTTTCGGCTCAGACGATAATGGGACACAGCCGGGCGGGCCGCCATCCGGATTGCTCTTCCATCCTTGAGCCTCGAATCGAGATTCGCCACGAACGCCCCGATCTCCGCCTGGGTTGGTTGCTTCTCCTTTTTGGGAGGCATCTCACCCGTGTTGACTTTTTCGATGACGACCGCCCAATTTTGGGCGTCCGCACCCATTTTGAAATTGCGGGAGAATCGATCGAGACGGATGTTTCCTTCTTCCTTTTTTGGTCCATGACATCGGACGCAATGCTTTTCAAGAAAACCTTCAAAGGGTTCCGTTCCACAAATCGCACCTGGCAGGCCAAAGCTGCCGGTGATTAGCAGGAGTGCCACCTGCAAGGAGCCAAAAACCGATGGAAAGAAACCATTTAACCAGGAAAAACGGCGATCCAGACCAGCCCTTTTCGTGAAAATCGCCTGCAAAGCCCATTTCAAACAAAGGCTGGCAAGGGTGAGCGAGGGTAGAATGGTCATGGAATTTTGCACTTTTTTGCGATAGTAATCCAGGCAGGCACCTAGCTTTAGCATACGGGAAAGGCCGCCTGCGCAATCAAGATCAAAGGTTAAAAAGCTTATTCCAAAAATGGCCAGGAGGGAATAATCCCTTCTTTTGGCCAACAGGGGTTGGTTCGTGGCGGTGGAGGAAGCTACTGCCGACAAGGGTGCCAAGCTGATCCTGATGTCTATCTCCTCCCGAAGGCTATTGGTGGACTTGCCCGATGAGGTGGCAACAAGGGTGGTGATCAGCCATTACCTTGATGCCAAGGACGCACTGATCAAGGCGTTGGGGTAGAGGAGGACGGATTTCAGACAAAATAATCGTAAATGTTTGAAATGGGTCAAGGATTCCCGGGTAAATGGTGTGGTTGGGGAGCGGTTCTTATCGGGTTAATTATCGGAGGTCATTGCCATGTGCATTGGTTCGAAAGATGCCCAGCAAGGGATTCCTGAAGACAAGGTCGGGGCACTTGTCCCGGTTCCTGACCTGCCCGAGGCGCAGGCAAATAATCCCAAAAAACCAGAGGAGGAAACCCCCACCCCTGTGAAAGAAACCGCGGTCGGGGAGGAGACCGGGGAAGCCGCAGGGGATAGCGAAGAAGATGGGGAGGCCGATGGAGAGGATGAAGACGAAGACGAGGATGATGAAGATGGCGACGATGGAGAGGATGGCGACGATGAGGATGATCGGGACAGTGAATACTGTCCCTTTTGCGAGGAGTTGAACTATTGGGGGGAAATGGAGGTTTGCAAGCACCATATCGGGATGGAGTTTGATGGGATGATGGAATGCGAAGAGTTGGACAAACTTCAAGCATTATGGATGTCCCTGGCCGGCAAGCTCGAACAGTTGGGGGAATTTACCCAGAAAAAACTGGCGGAAACCAGTGGGGCTTCCCCAAAGACCATTCGCCTGTTTTTAAGAAATGTCGAGGAAGGCCATGAGGGTGATCTCTATCCGAAGGATTTGTTTCCGGATATTTTTGGCCTCGAATGGGGTGGGATGACTTGCCAAACCTCAGGTATGCTAGGCTCCAATGCCACCTCCATTTACTGCAAAAATTACAAGTCACTGACTAAGCACATTGCTAACCTGGAACTGCTGGACAAGGCCTTTCCGAAAAAAAATACGGACGAAGGGGATTCCTAAAGCCAAGGGCCAACCAGGATGGGATGCGGGCCCCTGGGTGAAAAGGTTTCGAATTTTTTCCTGTTTTTGGGATTTGTCGTGAAATTTTCTCCGCGGTGGGGGGAAATCCTGTTGAGGAGAATGTGCCATGGCCAAATGCATGACGATCAAACAGCCACTTGCCTGGGGTGTGATTGCTGGTTGGAAGAAAATCGAAAACCGGGGTAGTCCTACAAATTATCGTGGCCCCGTTTGGATTCATGCGGGCAAGAGCCGTGATTATTTGACGGATACTAACCCTGCCTATTGGCAAAAAGACAGCAAGGATGGGTCCCGCCTGCCCGAGTGCCCTGAGTTCCATGACCTCGTTTTTGGGGCCATTTTGGGGGTTGTCGATTTGGTGGACTGTGTTCATGAAGACGATACAAATGTCCCCGGGTTGGATACGGCCCACACCAACGGGCCATGGTGTTATGTTCTGGAAAACCCCCGTCCGTTAAAAGTTCCCATCCTGAATGTCACCGGGCAGCTTGGAATCTGGAATTACGACATCCCCCAATCCAAAGGGATTTTGCTTCCCATCGTTCCTTATCGGGGCTGGTCCGCCCGGGATGAGGTCTATTATGCGGGCGGTAAGAAAAACAAGGGCCCCACCGACAGGAAGGTGGCAGACCATGGCCAGAAGTAGGGCTAACCTGGCAGGAGGCACCAAAAAGGTTGGTGCGGGCTTTCGCCTGTTGGTTGATTGCCTGACGATTCAATTGCGTTGTGTTTCCAAGGGGTTTGAGAGCAAGTGTTTTACTTGCCAAGAAAGGTAGGGACGAGTGATGAGTGAAGGATTTTCCAATGTGGAAGGATTTTGGTCGGCTGCCCCTTCCGGGCCGGTTGATCCTTATTTGCGAGAAAGGCAGATCATTCCCAAACTGGCTAGCCAGGATCAGGACTGGCGTGAACTTAGGGCAATGGGATGGGGGTATGACAACAACAAGGAGAAAAAATGAAGTTTTAATAGGAAAGGACATAAACGAAATTGTTTTTTATGACACGCCAGTCGCAGGAAAGGAAAATTATGCAGGGTTTATACGAAGCCCGGAAGGAGGATCTCCCCGAATTGGAGGCAAAATGGGGTTCCAAGGATCCCTACAATTTGGGCTTGAAGGAGCAGCTAGCCGATATGGAAATGATCCGGAGGAACCTGGGGAGGAGGAGGAGTATCACGCAACGATGGTCCCGAATCCAAGAAAAAAGGCTCTAATATCAAAAAAGAAGAATGCCGGTCCCCTCCCTGGAGGGGGATTCGATCCATGAATCGAGCGAAAACCTCCTGCGGCGAATCAATCAGTTTGCCTTTTCTTTGAAGAAGATGGACTCTCGAACCCAGAAGCAGGTTTTGGGTTCGTGTTTTCTCATTTTCGAGGAAAAGGTACCAACCAAGGAAAAGGGGAAGATGGTTTGGCCTGGAATGGATTTTTTTATTTGAGGGATCAGCCCGGATTTACGCTCCTTGGGGATGATGTCGAGGGAATCGACCCGTTCCGGAAGATTTATAAATAGGGAGAAGAGGTATTTGCCTCGGAAGACATGGCATTCATCAACTTTCAGGTCTGGAAATTCCCGGTGGATTGGCGATTTTTCGTGTTTGCAAATCCAATTGGACACAAATTTTTCAACTGGGAACAGGGTACCCCCATTGACTGAACGAATCGATTTATTTCTGACCGAAAGGAGGGGTCAGAATAGGCAAAGAAACAGGATGATCCCTGGCAACCCAGTTTTCAGACCAATTCAATCAGGGGCCGGTTCTGATCCTCGACTAAAAATTGGGGACGACCACGAAGGTCCGGCAAAGTTATGGATTGGGTATCCACCCCAAGGTTTTGGTATAAAGTGGCATAAATTTCGCCGAAAGTAACAGGCCTTTGGTTGGCTTCCCCGCCGATTTTATCGGTTGAACCAATGACTTGACCGGTTTTCATTCCACCCCCTGCCAAAAGGGCAAAGTTAACGGCGGGCCAATGGTCCCGCCCCACCTGACTGTTGATTTTTGGCGTCCGCCCAAACTCGCCCATTACTACTACGGAACAATCTTTTGCCAAACCCCGGAGATGAAGGTCCTCCACCAACGCACTGAGGCATTGGTCCAAAATGGGGAAATCTTCGGCTTCCCTTTTGAAAATGGAATTATTATCGCCTCCGTGCCAATCCCATTTGCTGTAGTTCAAAGTTACCACCCGAACCCCGGCCTCAATGAGGCGCCTGGCCATCAGCATGCTTTGGGGAACCCTGGGAGCACCATTATCGTCGATAAAAACCTTTGGATTTCCCATCCCATAGCAGGCAATGGTTTTGGAAGATTCTTTGGAAATATCAAGGGCTTGGCACAAGTTCGAGGAGGTCAAAAGTCCAAACGCCTGTTTGGTGAACGCATCCATTCCCTCGGCCGCCCCCGAAGCATCAACCTCCCTGCGGAATTGGTCAAAACTTTGCAAAAGGGACTTGCGGTCGGTTAGTCCACCAGTTCGATCGGTCCGCAAAACCATGTCTTGGCGGGTAGGTCCCATGGGGCGAAAGGGGGAGAGGGATTGGCCCAGGTATCCTGGACCAGGCTCATTATAAGGGCCGTGGGTACAAGGGTAACAGAGACTGATGAAAGGAAGCATCCCCTCCACAGCCTGGCCCTGGATTTTGCCAATGGTAGAGCCAAATTGGGGCCACCCCCCCTCTGGTTTCAATTTTTGGGGATTGTGTCCATGAAAAACCTGGGAAGCATCATGGTCCGCCTGATTGCCAACCAGGGAACGGATGATTGCGAATTTGTCCATCATTTGGGCAAGGCGGGGAAAGGCTTCACAAATCTGGATTCCTGGAATATTGGTCGATCGTGGTTTCCAGGGACCGGCGATTTCTTTGGGTGCATTGGGTTTGAGATCAAACATATCCTGATGAGGCGGACCACCAACCAGGTAGATGAGGATTACCGATTTGGGGGAGTTTTGGATTCCGGAGGATGCCTCAGCTTGCAATAACCGGGGAAGGGTAAAACCCCCAAGGCCAAGAGTACCCATTTGCAAAAACCCCCGCCTGGTTAGGTTTTTGAGCGGGGAATCCAGTTTTATTGAGCAAGGGAAATCACCCTGGGTAGGTGATTCCGGGGAACTTACTAAAGTTTGAAATGGCATTGGGATCTAAGCCCTTCGTGGATTGGGCAGTTTTTCACTATCGGCTGGAAGGATTGCCTCCCTGAAATAATCCTACCCCAGGATTCCATTATTGCCATCCCGAATGCGAACGGAAATGGGCAACCTATGGCATCAAAATCCCTCTTCATGACTGGTAAATGGGTAGGTTTGGCTAATCCTTTGGGATCCTAATGGTCCAAGGAAAGGGAGCAATCCCTCCCGGTTGAGCTACCAGGGTTAGCTCCTCAACCAGTAGTCCTTCCTCCAGGTCGTTTTGGGATGTTGTCAACCGGATTGAAATACCGACCTGACCACCAGATAATAATCAAAAGCCCCCACCGGCCTTTGCTTAGCCGTATTGGTCTGGGTCTATTTTGGATTCGATCACGGAGGCACACCCCTCCCCAAGGAGTTTTAAAAAATGAAATATCGATTGGCTTTCCTTGCTTTGGTATTTGGTTTTGCCATGTCGGCGGTTGCCCAGGAACTGCCCAAACCGGTCCGCATGGGTTCGGGACGGATGACCTTTGACACGGTTCCAGGATGGGGGCTTGGGGCGGATGGCAAATCGGTTATTGGGCCGACCCATGGCGGGGTAGTGGTTGACAAGGAAGGAAACATCTACACCAGTGCCCAGGCGGGAGTGTTTGTGTTCTCCCCCGAGGGGAAGGTAATTCGGCGCTTCGTGGGAGAAAAATATTCGAACATTCACGATATGAAAATCCGTGAGGAGGAAAAAGGAGAATTCATTTACGGAGCCCGAAATGCCAATGCCGAAGGGATAAAGTTCAATTCACAAACGGGTGATATTGTCCTGAAACTGCCGTTCCCCGAAGAATCAGGTCTCAAAATGAAACAATTCAGTCCTACTGCCATTACGGTTGCCCCCAATGGAGATATTTATCTATCCAATGGCTATGCCACCAACCATATATTCAAGTTTGATAGTACCGGAAAATACTTAAGTCATTTTGGTTCCAAAGGCAACGGCCTCAAGGAATTCAATACGGCCCATGGAATGACCCTGGATACCCGCTACAACCCGCCCCGCCTGTTGGTTTGCGACCGTAATCACCAACCCAAGGGTCGTTTGGTCCATTATTCCCTTGAGGGGGAATTCCAGGGGGAAGTGGTAACCGGCCTTGGAATGCCTACTTCTGCCGTGGTCCAGGGAGATTATGTTTCGATTCCCGATCTCCAGGGTCGGGTGGTCATTCTGGACAAAAACAACACGATCATGGCCGTGTTGGGTTACAATCCTGATCCCGCAAAAGGGGGGAATTTTAACATTCCCCAAAAACAATGGGTGGAAGGAATTTTCAGCGGGACCCATGGCTCATCCTGGGACAAGGAGGGAAACCTTTATGTCCAGGATTGGAATGTTTCTGGGCGAATTATCAAGTTGGTTCGGGTAAAGTAAAACCCAGGCAGGTGGTCAGTAGGGTTGTTATCCCCCAGGGGATAACAACCTGGTTCGAGGATATCCATTGCCTGATTTCCCCTGAGTTCATTTCACAGGGGAGGGGGGTGGCAAAGTCAAATCTTCCTTCGTGGCATTAACCTTGGCACCCTCCTTGGGTACTTCAATCCCCACACTCCAAAGGATGCCATTGACGATCATCCGTCGAAAGGCCTCGATTCGGAAATTATCGTGAAAGTGTCCAAGGGTGGTCCCGAAACTTCTTCCCCCACTTGGGCCTTTTCGTTCCAGGACCCAGGCTACAATTTGGTCCTTGCCATTGATGGTCACTTTTACCAAAGGTTTTGTGGCAGGGTGGAATTTGAGGTTCAGGTAAATTTCATCGTGTAAAGGATACGGTAGCCAGCCATTGCAAATCGGATGGGCCGGATCCAATTGTTGCAAAGTATATTTGCCAACATTGAGTCCGGAGTGATTGAGGTGAAACCATCCCCCAAGAAGTTCAAGATAGTCCGGTCCCAATTTGGCATCATTGGTTGCGGTGGCCCAGTGAACGGTGGCAAAACCGACCCCAGAATCAAACAGTTTTGCCGTTTCTTTTCGCCTTTTCGGATCGAAAACGATGTCACCTGCCGACCGGGAATAATACACAATCCCTTTCACCCCGTCGAGGACTTTGGGATCTTTTGGCCAATCGAGGTCAGCGGAAAAAACTGCCTCTACCCCGGGGTTTTGGTTCAGGCACTTGACTAGCAACTTGCATTCATCGGAATACATGTGGGTGTTCCATGCATGATCCGGGGCTGTGGCAATCACCACAATCCTTTTTTTTACCGGGTCTTTTGCATGGGAATTCCAACCCGATAAAAGGAAAAGACTTAGCAAAGCAATTGTCCGGATGAGTTTCATGATCCTACCCCTTTTGAGTTTTGTCCGGGTCTTTTTAGATTCTCCAGGAAAGAAAACCATGAGACCTTCAGAACCGTATTGGGAATTGAAATCCAGTTAAGAGAGTACCCGTTTCCAAATTCATACATCCCAAGTTTTCGGCGCAGGAAAACCGGGGAAAGCAAACGAGGCAACCACCCTGCCATGGGGACCTTGGTAGTGCTCGAGGGCAAAATCAGGATCCTGAATTTGGGTAGGAGCGGCTATCAAGGGGGCAGCCAGGTCAAATTTGGGTGATTTGGGTGTTCAAATCCGTTGGTTTAGAGTAGACTCTTAATACCTTCCTTGGACCAACGCCATGAATGGTCGTTTTCCCAATTTTGCGAAACCATCCCACGACCCGTCCCTTTTGAGACGAGACTGGCTTCGGTTGGCTGCTACTGTCGGGGTTGCCCCGGCTGTGGGTCATTGGGTTCAGTCAGGCGATTTATCCGGGTCAACCAATCCTCAGGGCCCAGGATTTGGAAAAGCCAAATCAGTTATCATGCTATTTCATTTGGGTGGGCCCCCACAACATGAAACTTGGGACCCAAAACCAAATGCCCCAGAGGCCATTCGAGGGGAATTCAAGCCCATTTCCACCACCGTACCGGGTATTCAATATTCCGAATTGATGCCTTTGGCCAGTCGACATGCCCAGGACATTTGCGTCCTCAGGTCTTGTACCACGGCCGATAATGCCCACTCGTCAAGCGGGTACTGGATGCTAACCGGGGTACCGCATCAACCGCTTCAAACCGAAAATGCCAAAGTTGGTTTCCCTAATGATCACCCTTCCTTTGGTGCCTTGATTCGCCATTTGAAGCCTGATCAGCCAGGGATTCCTTCCTCAATTACATTGCCAGACCACATTTGGAACACGGGTGGTATTCCTTGGCCTGGTCAAGGTGGGGGGTTTTTAGGCAGGGTTAATGACCCCTGGTTGGTCCATTGTGACCCCTCTCAAAAGGATTTCGAAATAGCTGGCCTAAGCCATTCTGAAGCAATGGCGGCGGATCGAATCATCGATCGTGCCGGTTTGTGGGAAACCATGCAAAAACGCTTTTCCCATGCAGGATTGGCCCAAACACGGCAAATGAGGGATGCGTTTGCAATGATTCGTAGCGGGCCCATTGCCAAGGCATTTAAAATTCATGAAGAAAGCGACAAAACCCGTGAGCGATATGGATCAAATCGATGGGGCCAAAGCCTGCTTTTGACAAGGAGGTTGGTGGAGGCTGGGGTTCCCTTTATCCAGGCCAATTGGACCAGACTTCCGGGGGACAAGGACGATTCACCTGCTTGGGACACCCACAACAAAAATGCGGAACGGTGCAAGAATCACCTCCTTCCCATTGGCGATCGGGCGTATTCCGCACTTTTGGAAGATTTAAAAATGCGTGGACTTCTGGATTCAACCCTTGTCGTTTGGACAGGAGAATTTGGTCGAAGTCCGATTCACAATGGGGGAGGTGGCCGTGACCATTGGGGGCATGCCTTTTCTGGTTCCCTTTGTGGGGGAGGGATTAAGGGTGGACAGGTTCTGGGTGCAACCGATAGGCAAGGGGCGTTTGTCAAAGATGACCCTATTGCTCCCCAAGATCTTGGTGCTACCATGCTTTATGCCATGGGTATTGCCACCAAAACGGAAATTGTGGATACCTTGCAAAGGCCAATCCCGGCGACCCGGGGAATGCCGCTGAGGAAAGCCTTTGGGATGTAATCCCCTAACAATTATGAAGGCGAAATGAAAATCGGGGATCAGCTGGCAATATTTGGATTGGAACCAAAGCCATTTCCAAACGATAATAATTAGAGGAGACATTTTGGAGGTTTGCCGAATGCGTATCCTGTTTCCGGCTTCGCTTTTGGGCCTTTTGATTGTTTGGGTCAGTTTTGGAAGAACCGATTCTTCCAAAACTTTGCCGCCAAATTCTTCCTCCAGTACAAATCGCAATGAAGCCGCAACGACCCAAGATCGTTTGCGAAGGGAATTTGACGAACTCAAACAATCGCTTTTGCGGTTAAAACAGCGCCTGGAACTCAGTCCTCGTCCAGAAGATAAGTCAAGGGCCCATGCGATTGAGGCTGCCTTGGCACTCGTTGCCAGGCAGGGAACCGATGGGAAATTCACAACTTTGGTAAAAAACCTCAGGCAGTCGGACGCCTTTGCCAATCTGGATACCATGCAGCAGGTAATGAACAGGAATCAGGAATTGCGGGAAGACCTGCGAAAACTAATCGAGATCCTTGCAAAGGACAACCGTGAAGATCAGCTTCGTAAAGAGAAGGAAGATGCTTTAAAAACCCTTGAAAAACTTCGTGAAATCATTGGTAAGCAGGAAAGGGTCAAAGCCAACACCGATTTGGGTAAAGCTGCAAAGGAAGATTTGATCAAAGCACAAAAAAAGGTGTCTGACCAAACCAAAGAATTAGCAGGCTCCAAAGCATCCAAATCAGGAAAAGACCTCCCCGACGGCAAGGATAAGGACGGCAAGGATAAGGACGTCAAGGAGGGGGGCAAGGAGGGGGGCAAACCAAAGGACGGGAAATCTGGCGAAAGCAAACCGGGTCAAAGCAACCCTCCCGAGGACAAAAAGCCAGACGAGTCGGCCCCCAACGAATCGGGAGAGCAGGCTCAGGCCAAAAAACAAATCAAGGAAGCCACCAAGGATCAGGATAAAGCAGAAGATAAAATCAAAAAAGGAGACAATCCTGGTGCGTCCCAAGATCAACAACAAGCCTTGGACAAACTTAAACAAGCACAAAAAAAACTTGAAGAACTCCTTCAGCAATTGCGCGAGGAAGAATTGAAGCAAATGTTGGCCAAATTGCAGGCCCGGTGTGAAAAATTGCTCAATATGCAAATTGCCGTGAAAACTTCCACGGAAGAATTGGATAAGGCAATTGGCTCCCTTTCGACAAAAAAACCTGGCCGTGCGGAAGACCAGAGGGGCTTGGAATTGGGGGATGCCGAGGATGCGATAGTACGGGAAGCAACTGCGGCCATTACCCTGATTGAACAGGAAGGAACCGCAATTGCCTTTGCGGAAGTATTTGGTCAGGTACGGACGGATATGATACTGGTAGCCGGGAAATTGAAAAAAACCGAAGTCGGTGAAATCACCCAAGGGGTCGAAACGGAAATCATTGACACCCTCAAGGAAATGATTGGGGCCCTCAAAAAAGCCAGACAAGACCAAAAACCCAAGCCTAAACCCAATGAAGCGGGAAAAGGAGGGGAAAGTAACCCCAACAATGATCAAAGGCTTTTGGATCAGATCGCTGAGTTAAAAATGGTTCGGTCGTTGCAAGCAAGGCTAAATCAAAGAACAGTCGTCTACGGCAAACAATTGAATGGTGAACAACCTTCCACTTCAACCGATTCCAAAGAACAGGAACGGATTGAAACCTTGCGAAGGGACCTTTTTGATTTGGGACAACGGCAAGTAAAAATCACCAAAGTAACCCGCGACATGGCTCTGGGACGAAACAAGGCTCAATAAAAAAGTTGAAGGTTCAAGGAAAGGGAACGGTTCCGCTATGAAAAAAAACAATTCCCGAAGAAGGACCATTTCTTGGGTCATCCTTGTTGCAATGGGATTAGGATCTGGAAAAGGCGGGTTTGTTTCTGGGGCAGATGTTGATCCAAAACCGGTCCCCGTAGGACAGGCAGGCTTTGGAATGTTGGTTGAACAACCAATGGATTCCCTCAAAAAACAGGCCCGGGAATATTTGACAAGTCGTGGCCTTTGGAAACCTGCTTTCGAACCATTACTGGAACAAGGTTTCTCACGAGAATTGCCCATTTCAGACAAATTTGCCGATGCCTTAGCCTTGGGTGATGCACGAATTGAAGTGTTGCTGTCGGAAGCCAGGAATAATGACTCCTTGCCTCCGGCCGGGGTTCCTGCTTTTTTTAAGGATAAAAAATATCCTGAATTTGTTCGGGCCAATGTTGGTGTATCCTTTGCAAGGGCCCTTAGCCTACGGCGCATCCATGAAGAAGCTCTTGAAACTCTAGGCCTGTTCGCCGTGGAGAAAGTGGCAGACCCTGGAACCTATTTGTACCACCGGGCTGTATCCGAACATGCGTTAATGATGAAAAACGAAGCTACATCCTCAATAGACCGACTGCTCCAGGATGTTCCCAACCTGCCCGAGCGGTACCGGATGGTTGGCATGCTTTTGTATTATGATTTGACCACCTGGAAAGAAAAGGACCTTTCATGGATCAGTCGTAAAATGGAAATGATCCAAAGGCGCCTTGAGGTAACAAGGGGTGGGAAAACAACCCAGAAAATCCAAAAAGAGGTTGTTGCCCGTTTGGATGAAATGATAAAAGAGATGGAAAATCAACAAAAGGAGTCATCGTCCAGCAATCAGGGCAACTGTCCGGACGGAGCACCCTCACAAGGACAACCCGGGAATAATGCCCAACCAATGGAACCTGCCAAGGATAGCAGACCGGGAGGGGTATCGGGGCAGGGTGTGGTTGATTCCAAACGGGTCAAGGAATTAGCCAGTGTTTGGGGAAAATTGCCTGAGAAAGACCAGGCCAAGGCATTGGTTGAACTAACCCGCAATGCCCCCCCCAAATACCGGGAAGCCATAGAACTGTACTTTAAGAAATTGAGCCAGACCATGCCGACCCCGGCAACCAAAAACCCTTGAATTTCATATTCCCCATTGGGACAACTGGCCCTATCCTCGTTATGCAATAGTTGGAGGTTTCTTGGATTTTTGCACCCTGTCCCTAGTAATGCTTTTTTGCCAAACCCAGCCTACTTTAAAGCTGACGGATGGATCGGCAATCTCTGGAACGATTCTTTCCGGAGAAACCACCAGGTGGGTCTTGCAATCGGGTCCGGTAACCAAAACTTTTCCTATGGAACAGGTTTTGAGTCTTGAGTTTTCTGCCAAACCCCAAATCCCGGTTACCTATTGTGAAGCAATATTAATTGATGGAACCAGGATCTTGGGTAAATCCTACCTCATAAGGGGGGGGAACTTGGAATGGGTCACACCGAATCTTGACCAATGGGTGATTCCCTTGGGTAAAGTTGCCAGTCTACTTCGACCCGGACACGACGCAACGGCTCAGACCGATTGGAAATCCCGGTTGGTTCGGCCGCGTAAACGGGATGTATTGGCAATTGTAAGAAAGGATCCGGATCACCCGGAAAAATCCTCGATTAGTGGGCTCGAAGGAACATTAGGTGTTGGATCGAGTGATGGGATTTCCATTGGGTTCACCCCGGCGGGTGGCAAAACGGAACTACCCGTTCCTCAAGCGAATTTACATGGAATGCTTTGGCTGCGGGGACCGGATGCTACTCTTTTGGCACCACTTTGCCGGTTAGAAGATACTGGTGGGCAAATTCTTGAAATCGGTAAAATTCGGTCCGCCTCCTCCAATGCGATTGCCATAACGCTTGTTTGTGGAATCGATCTTGACCTTCCCATGGAAAGGGTTTTGAGGTTGGATTTTAGCCGAGGCAAACTTGCATGGCTTTCGGATATGGATTGGCTGGAAGGGGCAGTTACCGGTTTTGATGATCGTTTGGACCGGGTAAGGCGAAACACAAATCCCGATGGTGGTGGAATCAAAATGGGAGGTGTGCCTTTCCAACGCGGATTGGCAATGCCCTCTGCTACCTCGCTTTCGTACGCCTTGGGTGGTGAATATCGCGAATTGCAGGCTTTGGTTGGTTTGGATGATGCCACTGGAATTGCCGATGGGTTGGTGCGTTTGCGGGTAGAGGGGGATGGTAAAACATTAGCCAAAGTGGAAATCTCACGAAGCAACCGGTCCAAGCCTGAAAAATTGGCTGTAAACCTTAAAGATGTCCAAGTGCTGAAACTCTTGGTGGAAAGCACAGATCTTTCACCATTTGGAAGGCACATTATACTTGCCAATCCAAAAATTTCCAGGTAATATTATGTCACCTTTTGTTATATGGTCTGTAGTAGCATCTTATACTATCCTCTTTCAGCCGGCACAAATTCCACCTGCGGTAGTCATTCGCCTTGAGAATGATCGAATAGCCTTGGTTAAAAAAATTACCCCGCCTACCGTAGCAGTAGTAAGTGGTGGCGGTTCGGGAGTATTGATTTCTTCTGACGGTTATGCTTTTACGAATTATCATGTTGTGGGTAATGGTGGCCCTGCCATCAAATGTGGGTTACCGGATGGCAAATTATATGATGGTGTCATTGTTGGTTTGGACAAGATGGGAGACCTGGCCTTGATCAAGTTAATTCCCCCCCAACCGAATTTCTCCTTTCCTTTTGCGGTTCTGGGGGATTCCGATCAAGTTTATCCCGGGGATTGGGCGGTTGCGTCCGGCAACCCTTTTCTTTTGGCAAGCGATTACACACCTACCGTTACTTTTGGCCTGATCAGCGGAACGCATCGGTACCAATATCCGGAAAGGGGAATGTTTGAATATACCGATTGCATCCAGATGGATGCGTCCATTAACCCTGGAAATTCCGGGGGACCACTTTTCAATGGAAAAGGAGAATTGATTGGAATCAATGGACGGGGCTCTTTCGATAAACGGGGACGGGTTAATTCAGGGGTTGGTTATGCCATTAGCATAAACCAATGCAAAAAGTTTTTGGGATCTTTAAAAGCGGGCCTTCGTTTAAATCATGCCGGATTAGGGGCTTTGGTTTCCACCGTTGACGATTCTGCGGTTTCGCGCGTTTTGGTAAATCAGGTCTTTCCAAGTGATGCCCTTAGGCGGGGAATCCAGCCGGAAGATCAAATCATCCGGTTTGCTGGTCGGCCCATCACCACAGTCAATCAGTTCAAAAATATATTGGGAACCATTCCAGCTGGTTGGAAGGTTCCCATTGGAATCCGAAGGATTACCGAAGCTGGCGAAACGGTTCAACTGGATGTTTTGGTTCGGTTGATTTCAGGGGAAAGGCAAGAGACGCCGGTACAGGCTGATCAACCCTCAGGTCGCCCAGGGCAACCCAAGCCACCCTTAAAACCTATTCCCGCGGTGGTAAAAGCGGTTTATGAACAAAAAGAGAATTTTGCCAATTACCATTTCAACAAAATCCTCAGGGAAAACGCTTTGGTTAAGCTCCAGGCTCAACTCAAATTATTGGGGCAAAATACACCTTGGCAACTCCAGGGCCAGGGCACATTCCAAAATAAAAACCTTGCTGGTGGTTGGAGTTTAATGATTAATCCTGCACAACCAGCAGAGGGAAACAACCCGGCAACCATGGATTCAGTGGGCCTGAATATTGAAGGCATTGATTTTCGGTTGGAACCTCTCAAGGCTGATTTGGATTCCAGGGCCCTGCGCGATCCTACCGGGAGTGGTGGCTTATTGGTTGCTGCTTTTCACCTAAAGCAATTGCTTTGTCTGGGGGCAAAAGGGTTTCCGGGAGAAGGGTGCACCCATGGGGGTGTAGAGCCATATTGGCCTCCCATGGAAGCAGGACAATCCTTTGATCAGCGAAAATCCTTGATGGCGGAGGTTATTAAAACGACACTTGGGGGTGTTTCTTCCCGCTGGTATATTGAACCGGAAACCGGATTCTTATTGTCGGTGGAGGTTTCAGTGGACCCCGAAGAGGATCCCTGTGAAATTCATTTTTCCAATCCCCAGGCGGACCGTATGGGGCGACTCCTTCCCCGTGATTGGATTATCATTCATGGTGATAAAACATTTGCCAAGCTCAAAGTGGTGGATTGGAAAGTTAACCCATGAGGCTTCATTTTTTGACATTGGTTTTGTTTGGTGGGGTTGTTTCAGGCCTTCCCGGACAAGAATCGCTGTCCCAAGTATTTAATAACACCTACCCCAAGGTGGTAAAGATTTATGGTGCCGGGGGAATTCGAGGCTTGGCGGGTTATGGAACGGGTGTGGTAATCTCGGCGGATGGCTTGGTCCTTACGGTGAATAATCATCTGATGGATGGAGGTGACCTTGTTGCTCACCTTCATGATGGAACCCGGGTTCCCGTAAAGGTATTGGCCCGGGAACCAGAATTGGATACCGCCCTTTTGAAATTGGGAGGTGCTAAACAGGCCTTGGATGATTTGCCCTATTTCGATTTTGAGGAAGCTTATAAAAAGCCAATTGCAGGTCCAGGAGTGTCCGTATTGGCTTTTTCCAATGCCTTTCAAATTGCCACGCGTGAGGAACCGGTCTCCATAATGCAGGGCAACATTGCGAGTTATGGGCGACTGTTTGGAAGAATTGGGATCTTTGACATTCCTTTTTCAGGTAATGTCTATGTCGTGGATGCAATTACCAATAACCCGGGGGCTGCCGGGGGAGCACTCACCGATAGAAATGGCCAACTTTTGGGCCTGGTTGGTCGGGAAGTTCGCAATGAATTGACCAACACATGGGTTAATTATGCCATTCCCGTGCAAGCTCAAGTGGATGTCCGTGGTCCAAACGGAATGTCCCGAATCGGAATTATGGACCTGGTTCGAAAGAAGGAATCGTACCGCCCAGCCCCAAAAGTTGAAAAACCGGTAGATGTGGAACCCTACACCGGAATCCGGTTGGTTTCCAATT
This sequence comes from Planctomycetia bacterium, assembly GCA_005808665.1. Lineage (GTDB taxonomy): Bacteria > Planctomycetota > Planctomycetia > Gemmatales > Gemmataceae > SYLG01. The sequence continues at coordinate 65,178 of SYLG01000007.1, forward strand.
TGATTGATCGGACTCCCCCATTTATCGAAGAGGTTTTTCCGGGGTCTCCTGCCGCAATTGCCGGGATTAAGCCGGATGACCTGATTGTCTATGTGGATGGGATTCCCGTACCCTCCATTAACACCTACCGGGAGCTATTGCTCAGGTATAAGCCAGGAGATAAAATCCGGGTGGATGTTCGAAGGCGTGATCAACTGGTTGGGTTGGATATTACCCCCTTGAAAGCACTTGAGGGATCGAAACCACCTTTCCGTATACCCTTGATCACCCAACCTTCCGGAGGTCGTCCTTGATTCTTTCCTTGGTAAATACGGCAAGTTTTTTTATAATTGGAGGGTTGTTGGCCCAAAGTCCAATCCAAAACGCCATTCAGGTTGCGGTTAATCGGGTGGCCCCGTCTGTGGTTACCATAGAAACCTCCGGCGGAAGTGAAGTAATTTCTCTCGGACGGGGACCCCGTGACCAGGATAAACTTTTACGAAAAGGGCTCGGTGCCACGACCGGAGTGATCGTCCATCCTGATGGTTGGATCCTTTCCAGTGCCTTTAATTTTGCAAACAAGCCAACTAGCATAATCGTTTCCATCAACCAGGCCAAGCATATTGCCAGGATTGTTGGCACGGACACGACCCGAAGTATTGCCCTTTTGAAAATTCAGGTTCCAACTCCCCAGGTGGCAGAAGTTGCTCCGGTATCACAATTGCAACCAGGTCAAACCGTAATGGCATTGGGTCGGACCCTTTCCGGGTCCGAATCGCCTCCCTCGGTCAGTGTTGGAATAATAAGTGCGCTTAACCGGATTCAGGGTAAGGCGATCCAAACCGATGCGAAAATTTCCCCGGTCAATTATGGAGGTCCCCTTGTGGACCTTGCCGGAAGGGTCGCCGGCATTTTGGTCCCACTTTCGCCACAAGGCGAGGGCGAAGGAGCTGGAATTGAATGGTATGACTCGGGAATAGGATTTTCGGTTCCGCTTGAGCATTGCCTCAAAATCCTGCCAAAATTAATGGATGGGAAAGACCTCAAAAGGGGAATGCTAGGAATCCTCCTGAAAGGCGATCCGTTGATGGACCCACCTGAGGTGGGAACAGCACAAACCGGGCTTCCTGCCCAAAAAGCAGGAATGCAGAATGGGGACCTGATTGTGTCCGTTGGTGGAAATCGAGTCGAAAATCAAACCCAGTTTCAGCGCGAAATGTCAAAATATTATTCGGGAGACAGGGTAAATCTTGTTTACAAGCGTGGAGATAAAGAGGTTTCGGTTTTAGGATTGGAGTTAATTAGTCCATCCAAAAGCCAGGGGCAAGCAAAACTGGGTATCTATCCGGTACGGGATGATGTGGGTTTGGGAATTCTGATCCGACATGTTAATCCCAAGGGAGCTGCGGATTTGGCTGGATTGGCATCGGGGGATCGTATTTTGGCGGCCAGGCCTTTCATGGTTCTACCTGCCGGAAGCCCTGCAATTCCCGCTTTAATACCCCCACCCAAATTTGGACGAGCGGAAATGGTTCAAGCCATGGACCGTATATTGCCTGGCATGGAAATGGAATTACTGGTTCAAAAAAATGGCCAAAAATCGAGCAAAAGCTTTAAAGTAAAATCGGATTTGGGTGAGGAAGGCCTTGCGGATTTAAACCCTACCACAGCAAGTAATCGACCCATTCAGGGGGATCGGCCCAGTGACAAAAAACCCCAAACAGGATTGATCAGCGGAACAAATAATGCCCAAGATCGTGTATGGAAGGCTTTTTTGCCAAAGGGGGCAGGGCGTGAAATGCATGGCTTGGTTGTATGGTTTCACCCCCCCGGAAGGGGGAAAGACAATGACCTTGAAGAAATTGTCAACCTTTGGGAAATGCAACTCAATCGGTACCGGTTGGTCCTTTTGATGCCGCAATCGGATGCGGAAACGGGGTGGAATGTGTCTGATTCAACTTTCATTAATGAATCGGTCAAGGCAATTCAGGAAATGGCAAATATCGATCCAAACCGAATAGTGGCCCACGGTTTTGCCCAGGGAGGCCAAATGGCAGGGTACCTTGGTTTTTCCCAGAAAGGCCTTTACAAAGGGGTTGCTGCCGTCGGGGCAATTCCTTCCAACCTGCCCCGCGAGGCCCCCGATTCCGGTCTCCAATTTTTCTTGTCAACCGGGGATCGCGATCCGCAATTGGAGGCTATCAAAGCGTCCCAAAAATCATTACGGGGATTAGGCATTCCCTGTTTCCTTCACGGTATGCCTCAAAGCGGTCAGCAATATCTTGACCTTGGGGGCCTTGAATCACTCAACCGTTGGATGGAAGGGCTGGATGGCCTATGAAATGCCATCGATTCGGTTTCCTGGGTGGGTTTGTCCTGGTGGGATGTTGTTCAGGGCCTTGCAATTCCAATCCAATTTCGACAACCAAAGAAGGCAGTGTTGCCACGGTTTCGGAATCCAGGGTAGCAAACCAGGGAACGCCCATTCCACCAAAAACGCTGTCTATGCCTAAAACCGTTCAGGTTGGCCCGGGGGTGTTTCTCGAGGTTGATGGGGACATTCGAACCGTGGTTGTTAGTGCCAAGGTGGTTCGGCGCGAAGGATTTTTGGAATTACTCCTTTGTCGGGAAAAAACCAAGGAACATGAAGCCATCCTGGCTGCCCCTGTGGATGCCAGGGATGTTCATAGTGCTTTGCTTTCGGCCGGCCTGAAACCTGGCAGTCCGGTTCAATTTTTGCCAGAGTATAAGGCGGCAACCGGAAATAGGTTGGAAATCCGATTGCGGTTCAAGGATAGCCTGGGCCAAAATCATGAGGTTTTGGCCAAAGATTGGATCAAAAAAACAATGGTTGACCAGGCTCTCGAGGGTGATTGGGTTTTTTCTGGCAGTCGGCTGGTTGCTAATTCACTAGACCCCAAAGCACCCCCTTATTTCCTAGCTAATGATGGGGACCTGATCAGTATTAGCAATTTTGAATCCGCTTTAATGGATCTTGCTATTAAAGTTTCCAGTGCAAATGGAGAACTATCCTTTGAACCTTGGGAAAAGCGTATCCCTGAAATTGGCACGCCGGTAGCAGTCCTCATACGGTCGGCAAAAAATCCTCATTAATATACATTAATTTCTAATTTTGACTTTTTTCGATTTTTGTTTTTGATTTGTAAACAAGAATTGATTCGGTATCATAAACCAACCAAATCCCTAATAATGTAGATCCTATTGGTGCTGATGCGTAAATAGGTGGAAAATAAGGTGAAAAAATACCAGTAAGTTCTCTCCATGATAGGAATATTATGCAAATGAATGAAGCGTTTACAAGTGCCCGATTCCCCCTTGCCCGTTGATGTACCCAATAGAGCATGGGGGCAATTATCCCATAGGTTGCCAACTCTGTTGCCGGGCCAAAAACCATTAACCATAGCAATCCAATGCACAGGGTGCGGGGATACCATTCTTCCTTTGGAATCCTCCAGTTTGCCCAGCGAATGACAAAAAACAAAACCCCAAGTCCGGTGCCCATTTGCAACAATTGGTAGCATTTGGGTGGGGAACAATCCCAAAATAATGGGTTGAATGGTCCCTCTCTCATCCACTCGGCCAGGGTCAGAATGAAGTACCATCCATCACGGTAACCAGGCCACCGAAGGTCCTGGCTTGATTTCAAATGGTGCCACCATTCCTGGTATTGCCACCAAACGATTTCCGGTGGCCTGGTCAAAAAAGGTATCAAGAATGCGATTAGTCCAAATAATAGCAAACGCCATGTCATGGTCCATGGTCTTGCCACCATGATTAGGAAAATCACGGGAAGTATTGTGGATTTTAATACCAAACCCACGGTGAAAAATAGTGCCCCCCGCATGAATCTGGATTCCCAAATATCCATGGTTCCTAAAACCAGCAAGGAACCGATAAGGGCATTGGATTGGTGGTTCCAGAGGCCGCTTAGTGCGCAAAAAAGCATTATTAGAGAACCACCGGACCAAATTGGGGATTCTGGCCAATATTTTTCAGCCAAACGCCCCCAAGCCACAAGGAGGCCAAGAATGGAGATCCAACTCCAAAGAATGGGTCCAATAATTGGCCCCAATTGAACAAAAGGAGCGAGCAGGAATATTGCCGTTGGGGAATAACGGAAAAAATCAACCCCAGGATATTTGGCATAGAGGGATTGGTCAAGCCACCAATGTTGTACTCCTGTTTGGTAAACTCCAAAAACGGTTTGGCGGTTTGGTAAAAACACCCCTTTTAGGGTTAGTGCCAAGGCAAGGACGAACCAAATAAAAAGGCAAAAACGCAAACGGAGTGAATCCTGAGTCCCTCCATTTATTAGTAACATTTCTTTGAAAGAAAACCTTTGCAATTCACATACCTTATTTGAAAATAGTATTAAAAATCGTTTTGTTATTTATTTAATATTAATGTTGAAATTAAATTAAGAATACTTTAATAAAATATCAAAACAAATGCCAAACACTTAACATATATTATTAAAGCGGTTCACCAATCCATAATTCCATACCTTTACATGGCTGAATTTCCAACTCCCCGGAAGAGGCAGGGATCAAAACCGTGTCCCCTAATTTAAGGGTATCACACCTTCCCTGGTATATTCCCTTTCCCTCCCCTCCAACAACCACCAGGATTTTTGCTTTTCCATCCCCGCCAAGGGAAAAGGCTTTGGTTTCACGAATGTAGGATAACCGAAAAAATGGACATTCCACCAAAATTACATGGCAAGAGTCCGTTAAGGTTCCAAATCCCGGGATGGAAACCAATTCAGAGGGTTTATTATTCCAATGAATCGAGGCAATGGATTCCTCCAAATGTAATTGCCTTGGCTTCCCGGTTGGGTCAACCCGATTCCAATCGAAAAGTCTAAATGTGGCATCGGAGGTTTGTTGAATTTCAGCCATGAGGACACCACCACCAACCGCATGTATGGTTCCTGCCGGTAAAAACAGGAATTGGCCTGGTTTTGGGGTAAAACAGTGTAAACAATCGGAAAGGGTTCCCAATGCCAATGCTTCCCGCACGGTGGCTTCACAAACACCCGCTTTAAGCCCAGCCCAAATGCGGCTTTCAGGACTTGCCTCAAGGATAAGCCACGCTTCGGTTTTGCTTTCTTCTGAGGGTAGGAGTTTTTTAACGACGGTACTATCTGGATGGACCTGGACAGAAAGCCAATCCGCCGCATCCAGCCATTTAACCAAAAGGGGAAAACGCCCATGGTGGGTTGGAACCGATTTCCCCAAAAGGCTTTCAGGCATTTCTGCCATCAAAGTTCTTAATGATCCATTAACAATACCCGCCGACCAAGGGCTCGGGGCAATCCGGCTTTCCGAGGCGGGATGGTCACTTAATTCCCAGGATTCTCCATATTGGGCAGGAGCTTGGAAATTTCGTCCCAAAACGCTGTGAAGCCGTTGGCTTCCCCAAACCATTGGACGAACCCAAGGCTCAAACCGTAACGGAGGAATGGTTTTCATGCTGATTGCCTGGTTCTGAACAACAAAAATTATGCTGCTTTGGTTTGGCTCCGGACCGATTCCTGATAGGCAAGCACGACTTCATTGATCGGGCCGATCTGTTTAACCGATCCGTGGTCCATCCAAAGGCCCCGTGTGCAAAAATTGCGAATGGAAATAAGGTCATGGCTAACCATGATAACCAATTGGGCCCGATCCATCATTTCGCGCATTCTTTTGATCGCTTTTTGTTGAAAGGCAAGGTCCCCTGCGGAAAGGACCTCATCAATCAAAAGGATTTCCGGGTCAATGGAGGTGGCAATGGCAAAGGCAAGTCGAACCATCATGCCAGCACTGTAATAACGAACGGGCATATTCAGGAAATCGCCCAATTCCGTGAAATCAGCGATAGCTTGGACCTTTTCCTTGAGGGTTGAGGGTGTTTCCCCTTGCAAATAGGACCGATAGGCAATGTTTTCCCAGCCATTCGCTTCGGGTTCAAAACCTAAATGGATGTCAAAAAGTGAGGAAATTTTGCCAATGACTTCGCGTTTACCGGAAGATGGTCGGTAAATTCCCGCAAGCATTTTCAACAAGGTGGATTTGCCAGCCCCATTATGGCCAAGAATTCCTAATCGTTCGCCTTTGGCTACTTCAAAGGAAACCTCTTTTAGGGCCTTGACCTCCATTTGGGGGTAGTTGCCTTTGCGGAACATTTGGCCAACCAGAAACTCTTTCAGGGTCAATACCTTGTTCTGGCGCACCTTAAAGGTCAGGCTTACCTGGTCCAAAACAACTAGAGCCATGTCGCGCCTCCCTGCGCCGACCTTTTTATTTCAGAAAATCACAGGTGAAGTATGACCTTGTCTTCTTTGGCCCGCAATGCCAAACATCCAACCAAACCCAAGAGCATGGAAATTCCCATTGCAAGCCCCCAGGTCAGGGGATCGGCTATTTTTCCTTCAAGCATGGGAATCCGGATTAGATCCAAAAAGGGAACAACAGGGTTGATATGTACCATCCAGCCTAGTCCACGATCTATCAACAGGGAACTTGGGTACATGATTGGCGAAAGGTAAAACAGGATTTGAAAGCCAATTTCTGCCAAATGGCGGGTGTCGCGGAAATGGATGTTTGCCAAACCAAACAAAACCGAAACAGCCCAACCGGCTACCAGAAAAATAGGAAGGGAAACCAGCAGGCTAAATATGGGTAGAATCCCTGTCCACCCCCGAAGGGCCAAGGATAAGGCAATTACCAAAAAGGAAGCTAAAACCAGATGAAATCCATGGGATAGGGTGTTTCGCAAGGGATAAATTGCCATCGGGGCAGGATATTGCCGAATGTAACTTTCTGCCCTTAAAAAACATTGACACCCTTCAAGGGTGGAGTGCAAAAAGAAATTCCAAACCGCAATGCCCGCCATGACATAGGGTGCATAAAAATGAATATCCTGATTTAGTAGGGTGGCAAACACCGTGCAAAAGATCACCGTCATTGCAATGGGGTTAAGCAGCGACCAACCCATTCCCAAGACCGATCCCCGATATCTAGCCCGGAGGTCCATCCGTACCAGGGAAAACCAAAACCAACGGCAAACCCAAATCTGCGATAAATAGGCCTTCATGGAATTCCCAAAACAATCCTGTACATAGGCGAGTCCGATCCCTTTGAAACGAACAAACCTCTATGATTTGGGTATATCCGTAACACAAATCCGGGTTCCAGGTCAACCGGGTTCCTTTTTCAAACAGGTCCTACCATCGGCATGGGCTTCTTAAGTCTTCCAAAGGGTTCCCCAAGCACTAATTCGAGAAAACCATTGGGAAAATGCCCCGAATTACTACCATTTCCGGCCATTCACCTGTAAAATACCGTAGCCAAGGTAAGGAATTTACGCAGTTTTTGTTGGGTTTTTAGAGAGTTTTGCAATGGCCATAAATACCACACTTTCCACGGAACCCATGTCGGGGGCAGACATTCTCATTCAATGTTTACTCAACCATGGCATTGATACCGTTTTTGCCTATCCCGGTGGAGCAAGTATGCCCATTCACCAGGCATTAACCATGGTTGATGACCGGATGAGGACGATCCTTCCAAGGCATGAGCAGGGGGGTGGGTTTGCGGCTCAAGGGTATTATCGATCGACCGGGAAAATTAGTGCTTGTTTTTCTACTTCAGGGCCTGGGGCTACCAATTTTGTAACCTGCTTGGCGGATGCAAAAATGGATTCCATACCCATGTTGGCGATTACCGGCCAAGTAAGTACGCCTGTCATTGGGACGGATGCCTTCCAGGAAACTCCCATTGTTGAGGTCTGCCGGGCCATTACCAAGCACCACTACCTGATTACCAAAACAGAGGATATTTCCCGGGTGGTCAAAGAGGCCATATTCATTGCCATGACCGGTCGCCCGGGACCCGTGATTATTGATGTGCCAAAAGATGTCCAACAACGCCGTATTGTTCCGGATTGGGACCCACCCATGAATCTGCCCGGGTACCAACCAACCCCAAAGATTTCCCGGGAAGTTTTGGAATCCGTGTTGGATCTTCTTCGTGAAAGTTCAAGACCCATTATTTATGCTGGGGGCGGAATTGTTTCCTCCGGGGCCTTTGAACAACTGAAAATATTTGCCGAGAGGACAAGAATTCCGGTTGCCATGACGCTTTTAGGGCTGGGTGGATTTCCTGCGGACCATTACCTTTCCCTGCATATGCTTGGTATGCACGGAAGTGTTTACTCAAATTATGCCATTAACGAGGCAGATTTGCTCATTTCTCTTGGGGTTCGCTTTGATGACCGGGTAACAGGCAAGTTAACCGAGTTTGCAAAGCATGGCAAAATTGTTCATATCGATATTGATCCCAGCGAACTCAATAAAAATAAACCCGCCTTGCTTCCCATTGCGGGAGATGTCCTTCAGGCCTTGACCGACCTTAACAGGATCCTGGATCAAAAGCCAACCGGAGCCCACCCCATTACCCAGGATTTGAAGTCATGGTGGAGGCAAATCGATGAATGGCGAACCAATGAACCCTTCCGGTTTTCGGACCGGAAGGATGCCATTTTGCCCCAATATATTATTAAGCGGATGCACGAACTCCTTAAAGAACGCAATATGTTGGAGGACACAATTATCGCAACAGGGGTTGGCCAGCACCAAATGTGGGCCGCTCAATTTTTCCATTTCAATAAACCTCGAAAGTGGTTAACAAGCGGTGGATTAGGCACCATGGGATTTGGCCTTCCCGCCGCCATGGGGGCTCAAGCCGCCCACCCTTTGGCAACCGTCATTGACATTGATGGGGACGGAAGCTTTTTGATGAACATTCAAGAAATGGCCACTTGCCATGTGGAAAAACTTCCGGTAAAGGTCCTCCTCCTCAATAATCAACATTTAGGCATGGTTGTCCAATGGGAGGACAGGTTCTTTAAATCCAATCGGGGTCACACCTATCTTGGTGCTGGCCCGGATGAAGGTCCATATCCCGATTTCGTCACCCTGGCCAAGGGTTTCAAATGGAACACGCAGCGAATTTCTGAAATGGGGGATGTGGATGCCGCCCTTATCCAAATGATCGAATCCAAAGGTCCCTACCTTCTGGATGTAATGGTTCCCCATCAGGAACATGTTTTGCCAATGATTCCAAGCGGTCAAACCGTTAGGGAAATGATCAAAGTTTGATCCTTTCCAATGGATGGATTCATCAACAAATTTCCCCATGGGAGTCCTTTGGGGATTTTTCCCCGTTGAAAATATTTCTATATCAAGTTATTTTTTGAATGAAAGGAGCCACTTCATGAGTAACCTGTCTGATCAAATTACACAATTTCGTAATATGGTTCAAAATGACCCTGAAAACGAATTGGGACATTACCGATTAGGGCAGCTTTTGATGCAGGATAATCAACCTTTGGAAGCTGTTGAATCCTTTCGGCAAACGGTAACCATCAGTCCGCAGTTTTCAAAGGCATATCAACTTTTGGGTGAAGCCCTTTTAAAAGCGGGTAAAAATGCGGAAGCCATCCTTGCATTAACCAATGGTTTCAAAAAAGCTGACGAGCGTGGGGATTTGATGCCCAGAGACGCAATGGGCAAACTCCTCAGGGAGTTAGGAGCAGAGGTTCCCTTGGTTGCAAAGGAGGAAAAATCCTCGTCGGTGCCTGATGGTCCTGGGGGTTTTTCCTGCAAAAGACCTGGTTGTTTACTTGGGAACCGCGCCTCTCCCATTGTTATACCCCCCATGAACGATGATTTGGGGACCCAAATTATGGCAAACATTTGTGCAGGGTGTTGGTCGGGTTGGCTCAAAGATTATTCCGTAAAAGTAATCAACGAGCTTCGCCTAAATCTTAGTGATGAAAAGCGCTATCTAGAATACGATCGACATATGCGTGAGTATCTTGGTTTAGAAACTGATAAAACTCCCAAAATTTGATTTTTGTTAGGAGAATCGTCATAATTTACACCGGACCCCTTGGGGCCCGGTTTTTTTATGGATTGTTCAAAAGCCTTGGGTTTTCGACTCCAAATTATGAGATAAGGTTGGTGATCCTATTCAATCGCATGAGGTAAGGAAATGCCTAAATACCCCAACTTCTTGGAATCCTTGGTATCAAGTGCCCGAAGTTTACTAGTTTCTGCACCGTGGGATTCCTGGATGTCCGAATTCACCTGGTCCCGTCAACTTTGTAAAGCCGTCTGGTTGCGATGGTCACAAAAAGTGGAAAACAATCTTTTATCTGCCGACATGAACGCATTCCTTGGCATGGATTCGACGGCGTTATCCCTGGCCATTGAAAGTTTGGTTCAATCCAAAGGTGCAGATTTATCCCCTGAAATGCGTTATTGTTTGCAAAGTCTTTTGCTTTCATCCCAAGATTTGGCACGAAATGCTTTTCAAAGGTCGAAAGATCCAGATGGGTTGACTACCCCCAAATGGTTTGAACCAAAGGATCCATTAGACCTTGCTGATTTGATTCCCCAAGGAATCCCCCAAAACCGCCCTAATGAACCCGTGCTTTTAGGGAAATTGGCTTTAAAAAAATTAGTGGAATTAACTCCCTGGACAGAATCTTGGCAAGCCAATTCTAAACCATATCCTTTATCGGCAATCCGCAAAATTGGTAATCCAGATTCACCCCAGGGCTTATCCGTAGTTTACAGAATGTTTCCCAACAAAACTTCTGTAGAAGCCATGACTCGTCAACGCAACCAACTACTGGAATGGAGAGAGTCTTTAAACACCCCTGGGATTATTAGAATTCTCAAAGCAAATCATGATGGAAACACAGCATGGCTTGTTCATGAATACCAAAGTGGTTGGAGTATTTTTCATCTTGTCCAAGAAATTCAAACGGCGCCTTCGCCTGAAGGTTTTAATCGGCTTGCCCGATGGATCAAACGGTTTTCAACTTTGATAGGTCAATGTCACGCAAAAGGGGCGGTTCACGGACTCATCCATCCCAAAAGTTTTCAAATTGTCCGGGATCCAAAACAACAAGTAGCAAAAGGTGTATTGGTAGATTTGGGGGTTGGCCCAATCGCTTTAGAAACCGTACTTGATGAAGGAAAACGGACAAAGACTTCAAACCTAAACCCTGGTCATCCTTGGCATTATGGGTCTCCCCAATGGAAGAAAGGCCTTTCCCCGGGTCCAACGGATGATGTCCATGCTTTGGGGATGCTGTGGTTTCAAATGTTGGTGAATGATTTTCAGGCACCTCCTCCAGGGGATTTGAATTGGGCGGATACTATTCTGGATTTGGGTTTTTCACCAAAACACGCAAGAATAATCAGCCGTGCGATTTCGCCATTAGCCCAAAAACGCCAAGGATCAGCGGTTGAATTGGCAAATGAAATCGAGTTGTTGGTGAAATAGAAAACCCCACGGTAAAAGTAACGATTTCTCAATTACCCGTTTTTTGAAGGATTTTTAATAGTTTCTTTTAAACGATTGACCGCATTTTGGGCGTCCCAAACCAAAGGATTGCCTTCATAGGCTGTGATTTGTTCGTAGCATCCCATTGCTTTTTTGGTTTCTCCCAATGCTTCAAAAGCCTGCCCCATTTTCCAAAGGGTTTTGGTTCCACTTTTGGATGTTTTTCGGAAATCAACCAAGGCATCAATCGCATCTTTTGGCCTGCCTACTTCAAGAAACAAATCGCCCAGGATTTGGTTTGCCAAGTCCCACGCCTCCTCTTCAACACCAGAGATCCAGGATGTTGGTTTATCCGCCCGAACTTTTTCAAGGATTTCCAGGGCCTGATCCCTATTTCCCAGCCGAAGGGCATATCTGCCTGCCAGGACCCGAAGGGGAAGTCCTTTTGGTTCAATCAGTAGTGCCAAATCAATTAAATGGCCAGCAACCTCCAACCATTCCTCACCCGAAAGGTGGCCATCCAAAACCTTTTTGGCAGTTTTTAAACAGTGTCCTATATCGAAAAATGGCCGGACAATTTCCAAAACTGACGCTAATTCCCGTGTTGTTACGGAAAAGTAGTACCGATCTTTGCGTTCCAACAGGTCCGCATCCTTGGGAGAATAAATCAGACCCTTTTCCACAGCGACCAATGCCGCAAGGGGCTCCCCCAAGGATTCATGGGCATGGGCAATATGTCGTTGGGTTTCCAAACCTGCATCCTTGCAGGATGCATAAAGTTGCCAGTTTTTTATCGATTCGGGCCATGATTCTTCATGATCCGCAGTTTCAGCCAAATATTTTACCACTCGAAAGAAGATTGCCTGAGATGCTGCGGTAAGGGTACCAAATTCAACTTTTAAGCCAGTATCCCTTGCCGCCTTATAATGATTCCTGGCCTCCTTGGTGTTTCCATGCCGATCCGCTGCCTTTGCAATCTCCACCAGGATTCGGGGACCATCCAACCTGGCCTCAGAAGCGGCGATTCGCATCCAAGATGCTCCTTTGGACCAAGCCTGTGGGTCTTCCAATTTGGCTCGGCCAATTTCTTGAAGATATTCCGGATCGGCAAGGGATCCTTGATTCAAACCATTGGCAAGGGCATCATTGTAATCTATTTCTTCCAAATCGCTATAAAGCAACCTTTTCAAGGACCAGGCCTCCTGATCCTGGATGTGTTTCAAATGGGAGTCCACCGCCTGAATGGCATCCATTCTCCTCCCGGGAAGGGAAAGTTGGGGTTCCCCAAAAGTAAGCCGTAATTGCTTATTCCACAATATTGCTAATAGCCAAGATCGGACTAAAACCTCTGCTCTTGAAGGATTTGAGAATCCAAAAGTATAGGGATTCAATATTTTTTCCAAAAGAGAGGCAGCTTCCTTCACCTTTCCCTGATGAATGAAGGCAACAGCATTCCAATAAAGTATGGCGGGTTCCCAAGCTGGATTGATTTCTTTGGCGAGAGCTAATAAGGAAAGGGCTTCGTTGTGTTTTTCTGGATCGGGTTTGAGTCCATTTAATATATCCCCGGCTCTTTGTAGACATAATTTGCCATCTACCAATTTATGCCAATCCGAATCGGACCTAATTTCATCTAGTGACAGGTTTTGATGAAGGTCCCAATAAGACTTACCTGCCCACTTATTCCCTGGGTCAGCGTTTAGTGCCTTTTTGAAGGCTAACATTGCCCCTTTTTTCCGACCTACACCTTGCAGGTTTTGTCCCCGAAGTGCTTGCTTGAAAGATCTGATCCCCGGTAAAATGCGAACAGTATACATTAAATAGAAAAAGGCTGGTCCAATTGTAACCATGGAGCGAAAAGCAGGATGGTCCAGTGGCATCAACCAAAGTCCAACACCTAACAACATGGAAATAAGTGCCAATTCCCCTTCGCTTTCGTCGACAATTCCCACAAAACCGAGAATATAATAGACAGGCAGGCCTGCCAACATTGCCAATCCTGCAATGGAGGGGTGACCTAAGGATTTGAATGGGGCACTTCCCCAACCTTCAGGCAATCCTTTGAGAAATAACCAAACCAATGCACCCGATACCACAAAGCCAACCAGGGTCAAAAGGATAACTCTTGGCAATCGATCCGGTATTAACCTGGCGGCGGCAATAATCACGCCCAAAAGGGTTGAACCCCCAACAAGCAAAAGAAGCCAGGCATTTCGATCATCCCCGAGCGTTCCACCGATGGAGAAACTGCCAAATGCCAAACCAAAAAATAACCCACACTGCATAAGGTGGGGTTGTTCCAATAGGAGATACCCTATTTTGGCAAACAAGGGGCCTGGTCGACGAAGTAGAGATTGGTGGGTAATTGCCCCAATTAGGAGGGCGGCGGCCAGACCGGCCCAAGGCAATAGGGATAGGTAGACCAGGCCCGCCCAATTGGGACCATCAGAAAGCCCTAAAGCGGCCGCACCATAAAGGAGAAAACCGAGGTATACCCCCTTTAGGAGGTATTCCAAATTCCACCAGTCGTTTTTCATGAGTTGCTTTACGAATGAAGGTAGGGGCCCGATGTTATCTTAGGAATACGGAGCCTAATGAATCGGAGGTTTTGCCAATTCGAATAACTGCTAGGGGAGAATTGCGGAAAGGAAAAAAATGGGTCAATCCGTTTGGTTCAAACGGCGATTGTTTTTCCGATTCGATTGGTGTTTTTTCTCTTGTAGTCGTCGTGTTTTCGAACCAAGCGTTGGTTTGGTTTTTATGCGGTGCTTAGGGGGGTGAAGAGATTTCAAAATCATTTGCCTTAACTTGATGAGGCAATCTTCCCGATTTCGTTCTTGATCCCTAAACGATTGGGATTGGATCAGGATATCCCCGTCCATGGTGAAACGACTGGGAAAACTGGCTTTCATTTGGGTCACAACCCTTGTGGGCAAAGCCACTTTGGTTTCAGGCAATCGCCAGCGAACAATGGCTTTTGAGGCCACCTTGTTTACATTTTGGCCCCCTGGTCCCCCAGAACGGGCATAAGAAAACTCAAGTTCGTCTTCAGGAATCTGGATCATATCATTAATGATTAACATCCATCAAATTCCCCGGTGACACTCATAGCATAGTAGAAAAAACATTCTTGGTTACCATCCTGTTTTTACTATTGTCCTAAAAGTGATTTTTGATGAATTCGTAAATCTGACAGAGATAGTTCTGCCAGATTTACATGGTATACATTTTATTGGGCCGCATTGCCGCCACCACCCGGGAAGGCAAACCCGGAGGATGTTCCGAATGTTCCCATTCGGAAGGGAACTGAAATGGAATTTCGAAAGGTCGTTGCAAATTGTTGATTGAAATAATTCACGAATGCCTCAGCTGGTTTTTGCTGAAGGATTACAATGTCCCCATTGAGAATCCGAATCCTTTCACGGAGGTCCTGGAATGCAAGATTGAGGTCCACCCGGATCGAAATTTGTTGATTAGCAGGTGTTTTTCGAAGAATCACAACCCACGATGGGTTGGTATTTCCAATACCATTTTGCTGAAACTGTCCGCCAAAACCGCTTTGAGTAAAACCTCCATTGAGAAGGGGACCACGAATGATGGAGATGGCTTCCAGGATGTCGATGTCAAAATCCCTGGGTAGGGGATACTGCCCGACACCCAAAAGCCCTGCGGTGTAAAAAACTTCTTTTTCACGAGGTTCAATATATATTATATCTCCTGTTTTTAAGGTGATATCCTCTTGGGAATAGGTCCATGGGTCCCCGGCCTTCATCCGCAAGGGAATTCGGGAAAACCCCATTTTCGCGGTGGCTGGAGAGGATAAATCTGTAAGGGAGGTTGCCCGTTGGATTAAAACTTCCGGCTTGCCCCCTTGACTGGGAAGGCCCCCGGTACGGCTGAGGGCATTCAGGACATCATTTTCATAGGCAGGCAGTTGAAGGGAATAGCCGGATCCACCTTTCCCGCTGACATTGTTAATGACAACCTGGCCAAATGTTCCCGAGTTATTCCCCATGGTTGATCCGGGGAGGTTTCCATCATCCCGCATAACAAGAATGTTGTAACTTCGTGGCTGCATAAGGGTAACGACAATCCTGGCACCTTGTTTAGGCAAAAGTTCCTTGGGTTCAGTACAGGCTTTTTTAATCGCAGCCTGAACCTCTGTAATAGTTAAGCCTTTGATTTTTAAAGGCTCAATCATCGGAAGGAGAATGATCCCTCCGTCCTGAATCGGGACGGGATAACCTAAAGCCGGAGGTAATAGGATTTGGGAAGCCTCACGCCCGCCATCCCGAACAGGAATAGGTTGGTTGCGCTCACCTAATACCTCTTCAATATAAACACCAAGAATATCCCCGGTGTCTACCTTGTAAGCCTCTGGGGGCTTTTGCCTAAGCAGGTCCAAAGGAATGGGTCGCAATTCATCCTTGGAAGGGCCAAGGACCTCATCAGGAAGGCGCCTTACCGGAATGCCTTCAGAAACTGGTACCGAAAAAGTTGCACAACCCGATATTCCAAAAGGAAGGACCAAAACCAATAGATGGCAATAAATGGATTTTTGCCATTGAGGAAGGATGTGTTTCATTGTCCCACCTCCTTTTTAAGGGAAATTACGGGTCCGTTGGAGGGTTTCATTGGGTCGGTTTTTTCTTTAGGAGTTGGCTTGGGATTGGGTAAAATAGGGGGTAAAGGATCCACGGGTTTTGAATCCTCAAAGTTATCCCCCAGTTGATTTGGTACCAAGCTGCTCATCGCAGCATTTGTATCATCGGGAACAATCAATACAGGAACCAGAAGGATCTCCCGGTAGTTGCTATCCTTTGCTTGTAAGGTCCCTTCCCGATAGCCTTCCATGTAGTCTCTAACCTGTTGAGCCCCTTCCGGAGTGAAACTGCTGTAGCGCCAATATTTTCTGGGGGGTGTTGCAGGAGGCACGCATTTTCCACCAGCGTCTAAGTACGAGTGAAATCCATCAAGAAACCCATGTTTAAAAGCCGGATTTTGATCCAGTCCCGGGGTTAAATCTTTGTACTCTTGCCATGCTTTTTTGGCATAAGTGTGCATCCTTTTTGTCAAGTGATATGAATCTGTCCAAAGGTGAAATTCATTGACGGTAGTTTTGTGGACAAGGGTTGCCAAATTGCAACCAACCGATCCAAATAAAAGGCAAAAACCCGCCAAGGGTATTTTGCTTCGATAGAATCCTGAGTATCGATTCATAGGCCCCATCAACTCCCAATTGGCTCGTGTCCTTGTTATCGACCGACAAAATGGGGAAAGTTTAAGGGTTCTCCAGATTGCGAGGGTGGTGGTGTATATTGTGCTAGCTACACTTGGTTTGTTGATTCATCAAGAATCCACCTTGGAATTGCCGGTGAAGGTTTCCAAATCGGCTTCCATTGCCTGTTTTTTGAAATCGGGAGACGGGGGGGGGACCGCAATCCACCTTGGGGAACGGTTTTCGATTAGTTGGTTTTTAACATCCCTTCATGAGGTGGAAGGCGAAAATACCTTTGAAATCAGCTGGTTTGAGGATTTTGGTTTGGATTCCAGTTTTTCCAAAAATAAAGCCGGGTCCATTCCGGGTGGGATAATTGTTGCAAAGGATAAAGATGCCGACTTGGCACTCCTGCGTTTCGATAACTCGCGTTATCCAATACCTGTTCCAAAAATACCCAAATTGGGCCAGTTTTTACCACCCAAAATTCCCGTTTGGTCGGTTGGTTGCGATAAGGGATTTCCAACGATTGAGGCGACCCAATTAACCGGCAAGAAATTATTTCGAACCCCCAATGGCCAGGCATTTCATTGGGAAACCCGGGACGGGACCAAACCAGGTCGGTCAGGGGGGCCTTTGATCAATGAAAAGGGGGAATGGATCGGCCTTTGCCATGGGGTCCAAAATGGTAAAGGATATTACACCCATGCCATTGAAATTCGAGCTTTTTTGGTAAAAAACCAATTGGGTTGGGCCCTGGGGGCCGAATAAAGTTGGGACCCCGATTTGTGGTAAATATTTTCATGAATGGGGTTGCTGGACTTTTCTGGCTCCTATACACTAAGTACGGGTGGTGAGAAAATTTTGGGAGGATGGATATGAGTTGCTGCCAAAAAAGCTTTAAGGGGTTGGGACTTCTCCTTTTGGGCGTATGTGGATTCTCCCTCTTGGCCTCGGATTCTGCTAAAGGCTGGGGTACCGTGACAAGTGAAACCGGGGTTTATGGAGAAGCATTGATTGATTCTCATGTAAATGTCGATGGACAGGTTTCGCTCACGGAACCGACGGTCGTCAATGTGGAAGATGCCGATGGATATGTGGTACAAAGCCACCTGTTCACCGAATGTGTTTCTAAACGCAGAATTCGCCGACGGTAGAATTCCACTCCAGAATTAGTTGAAAAAATGCCGCCAGGAAACGCCCGTTTCTCGATCGCAGATTTGTGGGGTCATTTAGCGGATTTTTTTTTGATCGGGGCCATACTTGTTGGCCCTTGGTTGTTTGGTTCGGATGAAGCAGCATACCATGTCGTTTTGCTTGCCTTGGTTAGTGCCTCTGCTTTTTGCCTTTGTATTCGCTCCTTTTTATTAAAAAAATTCCAGGTCAATCCCGGCGGGCCTGCTTGGATTTTTGGAGGATTAGTCCTTCTTGGGATAATCCAATTGATACCATTGCCAAACAACTTGTTAGGCATCCTTTCGCCGGAAACCGTTTCATTACGGAATATTTTACTTCCCCCCCAACCTGATTCATTTGACGGCAAAATCCTGGGAGGTGTTTCCCAAGCGACTATTAGTTTGAATCCATTTGCAACCAGGCAAGTTGTGTATCAAATAACCTGCCTGGCAATGGTCTACCTAATTACCCAAATGGGGCTTCGAAGTATTGAACAAATCACCCGAATTTGCTGGTGTTTATTTGCTAATGGGGCGTTGCTGGCTTTGGAAGCTATTGTCCAATCGTTTACATCCAATTCCGATAAGATTTATTGGTCTATTTCCACGACTGGGTCGGTTTTCGGCCCCATGAACCGGGATCATTTTCCCGATTACATGAACATCTGCATTGGGGCTTCGTGTGCCTTATTAACCGCAGTCTATCATCGTGGCTTGCAACCCCTACGGTCCCACCATGTTCGCGGTTGGGACAGGATGATGGGGCCGTTTTGGGAAGCAATCCGTTCCCCCCTTCAACTCCTGCATTCCCCAGGCAACCTTTGGGTATTATTTGGGTTAATTTTCATGTTGGCATCCATTCCCATGTCCGGTTCCAGAGGGGGATTTGGCGGGATGGGGATTGGATTGCTGATTGCTTTAGGTTTGGCCTCCCAAAACCTTCGAAAAGGTGGCCTTCCTGGTTATGTTCTTTGGCTTATACCGTTTGTAATTGGATTTTTTACCCTGATTGGCTGGAGTTTTCTGGAAAGTCGTGTCGTTACAGCAAGTGGACTAGAATCATTAAAAAAAGAGGGGCGCTGGTTTTTGTGGGAACCATTAATTGATTTAATTTACAAATATCCCTTATTTGGAACGGGATATGGATCATTTATACATGTCGAACAAATGGTTCGGTTACAAAACCTTCCTGGAATGACGGTTGATTATGCCCATAATGAATACCTTGAGGCATTAGTAGAAGGCGGTTTAATACGGTTTTTACTTACATTGGCATTTGTATATTATGTTATTAGTTCTACTATTAAAGCGTTAAAAAACTATCGTGATAATTCGTATGCCCTATTGCCAGCTGGTTTATGTTGGGGTTTGGTTGCTTTGGCTATTCACAGCTTTCTTGATTTTGGTATCCATTTGCCATCCGTTGCGATTCCTGCAACCGCCTTCTTTGCTATTCTCATTTGGTTGCGGGATAACCCACCTCCTGTTTCAAAAATGGCACAAAGGGCCAAGGATATTGCCAATGGCCAATTGACTGGACCACCCGGTTCAAAAATGCCGGGGGAAACCCCTCATCAACTCACTACCCAACCCTTTGGTTCAAGTCACCGGTCACATCGGCATCGGTCCTCAAAACATAAAAAAATGTCGGATTTTGGTTCCTTTTCGTTTGCGAATAACACTTTTACCGGCTTATATGCCCGCCTTGCTGCCGTGGTATTTTCTCTATTCATGATAAACCTCCTTGGGCAATCCATTTTTTACGCAAGGCTGGAAAGTCTATTGGTTTCCAGTCGGGCGGCCCATTCCAAAGGGGATTTGGACAAGGAATTGAAAAGACTTTTGGAGGCCAGGGCACTTGCTCCCAAAAATCCACTGGTTCATGAAGCCATAGGTATTGCCCGGGTTATTGCCCTGAATGAGGATGTAAAAAAGAAAAAAGATGCCGACAATCTTTTAGATGATTTGGTGGCTTCCGATATACTTGCCTTTTTGGGAAATGGTTTTTTCAAACAACCTGGGTTACATGGTGGTCTCATAAGTATTGGAATTTTGGATAAAAAACAAAATAAACTGCGTCAAGAAATTGAAAATAACCGAAAAGCGCATTATTTGGAAGCAATGCACTCTCTTGAAAAAGCCAGAAATCTAAGTCCCATTTTGTACCGGGTTCATGCGCACCTTGCCCTTTTGGCTCCACGAAAAGAAACCCAGGCAGGCTCCCTGGAAAGTGGTTTCCAAACCGATACTCCCAGTGTTCATTTGGCCAGGGCCCTTGCCTGTTTTCCAATTGATACCGAAATCTGTTTTTCCGCAGGAATTGCTTCGCTTAAAGATGGGGATCGGAAAGCAGGGGCAGAGCATTTTCAAACCAGCCTGCAAAGTTCAACCAAGAGGTTAAATGATATTATTGCCATTTCCCGCAATTACTTTTCCACCCGGGAATTGGTTCGCCATGTCCTTCCGGCGGATCCAAGCCTCCTTGTTCAGTCTTTGGTTCCCTTGTTTGGAAGGAATCAGCAACCGGAACGGGTTGAGGTCATGGCACGCATTATTGAACTGGTAATGGAAGGTAGAGGATTGGTGGATCCCCCCTTGGTGCAATCTGTTTTGGCGGAAATGGAATCCTTGGCAATCCCACCTGAAAACCGGTTATTATTTTTGAAATCCGTTTCGGAAAATATCCTTTCGCAACCCAAAATCCGGCTGGAAGTTGCTATTATTTTGGAGGAGGCTGGGCATTTTCCCGAGGCGGAATCAGAGGTCGCAGCGGTTTTAAGAGCTGATCCCCGCAATCTTAGGGCCCAACAACTTGCTGAGTTTCTGGGTAGAGACCGGGTTTTGGCCCCGTGGCTTAAATAAGCTACCCGGGCTTGGAATGGGTTGCCTGGAATTCTTTAAATAATTCCGTTAGTTTTAGAGCACTTTTTGCTTTTATTATTTCTGGCCTATATCGGATTATTGCTTCAATCGGATGCCTTTTGGCCAAATTAAATACATCCCCGATTTTACGAACCGGGACACTCAATTGGCTGATTCCCAAGGCCATTAGCAACCAATAACCAATGGGTTCGGAGGCAAGTTCACCGCAGGCGGTTACTGTTTTTCCGTATTGGGTTGCAGTCAGGATGGCCGAGTTTATCAACCGAATTACTCCTGGATTGAACCGATGGGAAACATGGGAAGAAATAGGAGAGTCCCGATCCACACCCATGGCTGACGCAGTAAGGTCATTGGTTCCCAACGAAAAAAAATCAACCTGTTCACACCAATCCGCCATCAGGGGAATGGAAGACGCAGCTTCAATCATTACGCCAATCTGCACTTGATTATCGTATACCAAGCCATCCGCAAGGAGTCGTTTTTTCACTTCATCCAGGGCTTCCGTCAAAAAATCCAACAGCTCCGTAGTGGTAACCAAAGGAACCAGAATCCTGGCCTGGCCCTTTTGGGAGGCGCGTAATATCGCACGAATTTGTTCCCTAAAAAGGTTTTGTAACGATCCGGATTGCAGGACATCACGCCAATCCAGTGCTTCCCAACCTCCATGTTGAAGATTGAGAACCCCTTCTACCTTGTCTGGCCGTAAATCAAAAGTGCGAATGGTTACAGGTTTACCATTCATAGCTTCCAGGAGTTTCCGATAAATGGAAACCTGTTCCTCTTCAGAAGGCATGGACCTTCGAGCCAGAAATAGAAACTCCGTCCGGTAAAGGCCAACACCTTGGGCACCCAAGGCATTTGCATGGTTGGCTTCCGCCAAAAAATTGACATTTGCAAGCATTGGAACAGGACAAGCATGGGCTGGGTATTTAGGGGCCTCATGACCGCCGCAAAACGCAACCGGTTGCCCCTCATTATCGGGAACCATCCATTTGGGGGGATCAATGACAACCCGGCCAGCTTGACCATCCACCCATAAAGGCGTTCCTCCAGGTATTTGCCTGCTAAAATCGGGAAATCCGCTAACCATTGGAATTCCCAGGCTTCTGGCCAAAATGGCGGCATGACTTTGTGGACCGCCCCTTTCGACAACAATTCCGGCCAATCGGTCAAGATCCACCGCAAAAAGTTCCATTACGGTGGATTCACGGCAAACCAGGACAATTTTGCCTGAACCGCCTGCCCGACCTTTCCCCAAGGGATTGGTTTCCTGTCGTCTAAGTTGCCACAATATTCTATGAAAAACATCCTTTATATCATAAATCCGCTCTTGCACCAAAGGGTTTCGGATTTCGCTTAAGGCACGAACATAGGCTTCCAAAGTAGATTGAAGGGCGGATTCTGTAGTGGATCCATTAACAATGCGCTCCCCCAATTCCTTTACCAACGAATTGTCTTGAAGCAACATTTGTTGGGCCTGGAGAATCGCCCCATGATACTCCCCAACAAGGTTGGATATTTGGAGGGCTTGTTTGGCAAGTTCATCCCTTGCCGCAGACATTGCTTCGGTGAGCCGTTCTTTTTCCCGGTCGGTACCTAGATAAATACCTGAACCTTGACCTGCCCAGCCTCTTTCTTCATCCACCAAATAAGCCAACCCAAGGCCGACACCGGGGGAAAGGCTAATGCCTTGTCGGGATTCTCCTGATGTGGGTGGGCGGGGAGGGACAATAGTGTCCAGGTGAATCGTCGCTGCCACCCGTTCCAAAAGGAGGGCATCTCCTACCAGGGGAGCCACTTGAGCTCCTACTGCCACAAGCATGCGAATTTCACTGGCGGTGAAATGGCGGGATTCAACCGTTTGCACGACCAGGACACCCTTTAATATTCCCGTTTCGACCAGGGGTACCCCAAGAAAAGTTTGGTAGGCCTCCTCCCCAGCTTCTGCAAAGTATTTGAATCGGGGATGATTGGGAGCATCGGGAACCATTACGGGACCAAGGCGCTGAGCTACCAAACCGGTAAGGCCCTCATCCACCCCCATTCGCAAGCGGCCACGGACCTCAGGCCTTAGCCCCAGGGTGGCGGCCAATATCAATTCATTGGTTTCCGGCTGATAAAGATAAAAGGAACAAACCGCAACCTGAAACCTGTTTTGGATGAGCCGAACAATGTTTTCAAGCGTTTCTGCTGCATTGTGACTATGGGAAACCAGGTGACTAATTTCCTCAAGGGTGAAGAGAAGGTTGCCATCCGTGTTGTTTTTTGGGGTGTTCATATTTTCAGGTATTAATTTGCGCAAGGGGGCATGCCGGGAATTTTACAACACCTGGGCCCACAATTTTCCATTTCGGCCGGGAAGTTAGGTGGTGGGGCGGGGAGGCTCCATTTTTGTTTAAGGTCAGGGGAGAAGCATTTTGGGCAACCAACCTTTTCCTTTCCAAAAACCAAGGTTTCAAATTCATTCCGACAATTTTGGCAAAGGAATTCTCGCAATGGCATCAATCAAACTCCAGCTTGAGTACTAATCAAGGACCCCGTTCGCTTTTCAAACGGGCACTTTCGGAAAGCAAAAAGCGTCGTTCATCTTCCGACAAACTTTGAATGCCTGAAGATGAGATTTTTTCAAGGATTCGGTCCATTTCAGTTTCAGATTTCCATGTGGGAGATCCTTCACCTTTGGGGATGGCAATCTTTTTGGTGGATGCTTTTTTCGGGTTGTTAACGATTTTCAAATTGTTGTCACTTTTAACCTGATACAAATGCAATTTTGGACCAACCACCGCCCGTTTCAGGCTTCGGAAATATCCTGTTAAATTGGAATGGGAAAAGCTGGCCCAATGCCACAAAGTGGCCACCGCAGCCCCAGCAAGGTGTACTTCCACGGCAACTCTGGCGTTTCCTTGAAGGAATAAAAACAAATCCAACCCTACAAAAAGGACTGTTGCAAACCAAAGGGGAACGGGTAGCAAAAAGAAAAGTAAAATGGATAATTTTGGATTCCGCCATGCTGCGGTAACCATTAGGGCTGTCGCCCCTCCGGAGGCTCCCACACAAAGGCTTGGGGTCGGCCTAAATCCCATCCATACCATGGCACAAAAAACCAACCCTCCAAATAGAATGGCACTAAGAAAGATCTTTGCAACTTTGGTTTGGTGGATTTCCCCTTCCAACATGAGGCCAAAAAACCAAATAACCAAACCATTCATGAGAATGTGAAACGGGTCCCTAGTGTCGTGAACGAACCCATAGGAAACCAATCGCCAGATTTCCCCGCCTTGAACTTTACCTGGATCCAAGCCAAGTATTCCGGTAAATGGGTCATTGGGGCTGGAAAACACCTGAAGGATAAATATTCCAGCCAAGGCACAAACCAACAGCTTGGTGAAGCCTTGTTGGGGTAAACCTAATTTATCACCCCATCGAGGCTGGGGTCTGTAATAATCACGGTCGTAGATTCCCATAAGGTAACCAAGGTAAATTGTGGGGCACATTCCGACAAGGATAGTCTATTTGAAACCTGTCCTGGAAAGCCAAACTTTTCAGGGAAGAGAAACGGGCTCAGGAGGTTGGGACCCGGTAATTAAAAAAGAGGCATAGTTATGAGTTCCAAGCCACCCAATTCCGCACCAGGAAAAACAATTCCTCAAGAACCATCCCTTTGCGCCGTGATAGCCAGGACACGGCATGGGGTAATGATTGAAGAAATGCATGCAGCAACCGTCCAGGGATCGGGAATGGTGGAACTCCGCCTGGATTTCCTGGCAAAGGCCCCCGATTTCAAAAGGCTTTTTGAAAAAAAAACCAGTTCCATCCTGATTACGGTTCGAAGGAAAAGCGATGGGGGAAAATTTACGGGAACCGAGGCGGAGCGCTTAACCCTGATTAGACAGGCTATTGTGTCCGGAGCGGATTGGGTGGATTTGGAACAGGATGTGGTTGATTTGGTTCCAAGGTTTTGCAAAGTCAAGCGAATTGTTAGTTACCACAACTATAACGAAACGCCAGCTGACCTTTTTGGCATTTATGAAAAGCTATGTTCCCTGGATGCGGATGTGGTCAAAATCGCTTGCATGGCCAAGGTTCCGGATGATTTATGGAGGATGATGGAATTGTACCAAAATGCTCCCAAACCGACCGTGGCTTTTTGCATGGGAGAATTGGGATTTCCAACCCGGATCCTGAGTGCCAAATTTGGAGCTCCCTTTATTTATTGTACATTCAATCCAGATCGAACAATTGCGCCAGGAATTCCCTTTTTGAAACAACTAAAAAATATATATTGCACACCTAAAATAAATACAGAAACAAAAATATTTGGGGTGGTAGGGGATCCCATTGGCCAAAGTTTAAGTCCACTCATTCATAATGCAGGGTTTAGGCAGCTTGGAATCAATGCTGTTTATGTTCCATTTATGATTCCAGAAAGAAATTTTACCGAATTTTTGAGGGGGGCTCATAAGTTTGGTATTAATGGTTTAAGTGTTACCATTCCTCACAAAGAGGCCGCGGCGTATGCCGCCAAGGCCTGTGATGCGGTAGTTAGGTCCACTTCTTCGGCGAATACCCTCCTCAATCGTCCCGTGGGTTGGGAGGGTTTCAACACCGATTATCAAGGTGTGGTTGATGCCTTGTTAGGAGGATTACCGCCTTTACCTGGTGGAGAACCGGCTGAACTAAAGGCCAGGCAGGTTCTCATTTTAGGGGCGGGTGGAGTGGCCCGGAGCATAGGTTTTGCCCTGCTTCAACAGGGGGCGATTGTGACCATTTCAAACCGCACCACCGAAAGGGCCCAGCGGCTTGCAATGTTGCTCAATTGCCGTCACCAGGACTGGGTCTCACGGCATAATGTCCTTGCAGACATTGTCATTAATGCTACCTCGCTTGGCATGTATCCAAATGAAAATGCCACGCCCATTCATGGAAGTTTTTTTCGACCAGGAATGGTTGTTTTTGATACGGTTTACAATCCGGAGAACACACTTTTCCTGAAAGAAGCAAGGGAGCGTGGTTCGGTGGTGGTTACCGGTCTTGAATTGTTCATTCGCCAGGGAGCCGCACAATTCCAACATTTCACAGGAATGGCCCCACCGGCAGAATTGATGCGACAGGTCGCTCGCCAAGCTTTAACCCGGGTGGTTACCAAGGTCACCACTACATGAATCCTTTCCCCAGGAGAATTGCTTTGGTGGGAATGCGTGGATCGGGAAAAACCACCTTGGCAAAGGCCATTTGTCGAAAATGGGACCTCCCTTTTTTGGATGGGGATGCCATTTTGGAATCCCGGTTATGCATGTCCATCCGGGATATGTTTGAAAAACATGGGGAAGAATGGTTTCGTGATAGGGAAATGGAATGCCTGGAAGAAATAACAAAAAGTGAATCCTGGGTTTTCGCTACGGGCGGTGGGGTCATAATCAGAGAAAATAACCGGGAGTGCCTTAAAAAAAGGGCACTGGTTGTTTGGTTGGATGCAACCCCTGATATTTTGGCAACCAGGGTCACTGGAGATTCCAGGTCCACCTCGGGGAGACCGCCTTTGGTAGGCAAGGTGCTTCAGGATTCTGATCAAGCGAGGACCTATGAAGTGGTGCACTTGGAGTTGGCAACGATTTTAAAGGATAGGTTGAACCTGTATCGAAATGGATCCCAAATTCGCTTGAATGCAAATCAGGATTCTTCGGAACAACTGCTTGAACAACTGGAAAAGAAGTTGGAAAAAAGGATTTTACAAAAGGAATGGGTTTGATGGATTTTCCGTGGCTTTGGATTTGGCTTTTACCGGTTTTCATATTGGGATCCGCAGTGGGAAGCTTCATCAATGTGGTTGTTACCCGAATTCCAACGGAACGAAGTCTTTTATGGCCCTCATCACACTGCTTAAGTTGTTTTCGACCAATTCGGTGGTTTCACAACCTGCCAATAATCGGATACCTTTGGTTAAGGGGAAAGTGCGGCAACTGCCATACTCCCTATTCCAGTCGCTACATGTGGGTGGAGGTTTGTACAGGATTTCTATTTGTGGGTCTTTTTGTTGCCGAGTTTTTAGCCGATGTTCGCGGTGTAGGTTGGTCCAAATTGTTTCTGTATGAGATGAAATTTGGGTTGATTCCTTTGAGAGGTTGGGCTGTTTTCATTTGCCTTGCCATTTGTTTTTCGCATTTATTGGCTGCATCCTTATGTGATATCCAATCTCTTGAAATCCCTCTTCCAATTACCATTACGGGAACCCTATTTGGATTAGCCTTAGCCCCTTTTACGGCTTGGCCCTTTCCCTCGGCACCCCTTTCCGTGCCACAAATCGCTACATGGGAAGACCTCCTTAGAAAATCGCAAATTCCCGTTGGAATCATGCCTTGGCCCTTTTGGTTTCCCGTGCCATGGGAATTGGAAGCTGGTTCCTGGCAACTTGGCCTTATCGATGGGATTTTGGGAATGATTGTCGGAGCTCTACTCTGCAGAGTGGTTCGATGGGTATATTCCTTTAGCAGGGGAATGGAAGGAATGGGGGTTGGGGATTCCGATTTGATGATGATGGCGGGTGCATTTCTGGGGTGGCAGGTGGTTTTGGTGGGGTTTTTCCTTTCGGTTGTCCCGGGAATCCTTGTTGGAACGGGTCAAATCCTATTTAAGGGAACTCAGTCTTTACCTTTTGGCCCATCCCTGGCTCTGGGATGTGTAATAAGCCTGTATTCGTGGCCTTGGATTGGACCGATGGTGAAGCCACTATTTTTTGAACCCGTTCTAATGGGGATTCTGGGTATTTCGTCTATTTTGATATTGGGGGCCTCCGGAATTGCTTTCCGATTTTTAGGCGGCCCATCGAATGATATTTCTTCAGGTGTGGCTTCATGAGTGTGGACTTGGTAATAGTTGATTATGGCATGGGCAACTTGCGAAGCATTCAGAAGGCCTTTGAAAACATTGGATTCGATGCCTTGATTTCATCCGACCCCAAAAGGGTCGAAAAATCGGATGTTTTAATCCTTCCCGGGGTTGGGGCGTTTGGGGATGGAATTGCCAATATTCGTTCCATGGGCCTGGAACAACCCATAATGGCCCATTTGGGTGCCAATAAACCCTTATTGGGAATCTGTTTGGGTATGCAACTTTTGTTCGAAATGGGTTACGAAAATGGTATTCATAAGGGGTTAGGGTGGTTTGCTGGAGATGTTGTGCGGTTTCCACCCTTTCCAGGTACAAAGGTCCCTCACATGGGATGGAACAAAGTCCAATTTGCCAATGGGGAAAACCCTATGGGAAAGGTTCGCAATGGGGAATATTTCTATTTTGTACATGCGTATTTTGTTAGGCCAAGTGAACCGGAAATCATTGCCACCACAACCAATCACGGAACTACATTTGTTTCCAGTGTCCGCCTTGGAAATGTTTTAGCCACACAATTTCACCCGGAAAAAAGCCAAAAATCGGGGGCCGACCTCCTAAAATATTTTGTCCAGGACATTGCAGGATTGGATTCCAAGGATTACAGAGACCAGGGAAAATGATTCTCTACCCAGCAATTGACATCCGTGCAGGCCATTGTGTCCGCCTAATTCAGGGTGATTACAATCGGGAAACAATTTTTGGAATTGATCCTGTGGAGGTGGCCCAAAAGTGGGTAAATGCAGGTGCCACCTGGCTCCACCTGGTGGATTTGGATGGAGCAAAATCGGGAAAACCAATCAACCTCGAGGTCGTTAGGGCTATTTGCAGGGCAGTACCAGTTCCTTGCCAATTGGGAGGGGGCATTCGAACCGAATCGGACCTGGAATCCGTTTTTGGATCCGGCGTCGCTCGGGCAATTGTGGGAACCCGTGCTATTGATGATCCACTCCGATTTGCCAAATGGTGTAACACTTATCCGGGCAAAATTGCGTTAGGACTGGATGTAAAAGATGGTATTCCCGCAGCAAACGGTTGGCTGGAAAAGGGGGGGAGGACTTTGGACGATTTAATAGAGGATGTAACCAAGCTTCCCTTGGCCTCAGTGATTTTTACGGACATTTCCAGGGATGGAACTTTGACCGGATGCAACATTTTGGCGACCGGGCAATTGGCACAGAGGTTGAAACATGAGGTGATTGCTTCGGGAGGGATTTGCAGCCTGAACGAAATTCAGGATTTGGCGAACCTCGGTGTTGCAGGGGCTATTTTGGGTAGGTCCCTTTATGAGGGTGCCATAAATTTGTCTGAGGCCCTGGATTTGGCCTTAACTGTGGGTTTGGCTCCAAAAAGTCGATGAAACAAATACAATATAGGCACACCTTATTCGAGATTCCCTCATGGTTGCTTTGAAATCCATAATCTTAATCCTCCTTGGTTTGGTGGCGGTCCCGTTTTTCGCCGTGGGTCAGGACAAACCAAATGGGGCTGAAAAGGCAAAGGAGCCGGAAAAATCCAAAAATGAGGTTAAGCCTAAGGTCGGCAAGCCCCCTACCTTGGCCAAAAAAGATTTTCCAGAACCAACTGGAAAGGACATAGCTTTTCCCAGCGATGTCAAAGATTTGGAATATCTCCAAAAGCGTGTTCAGGATTGCCTCATTAAAGTGGAAAAGGCTGTCGTTGGGGTCCAGATTGGGTCGAGTGCTGGGTCAGGGGTCATCATTTCAGCCGATGGCTATGTTTTAACAGCGGGCCATGTTTCGGGTGATCCCAATCGACAAGCATCAATCATTCTTCCCCAGGGAAAAAGACTTCGGGCAACCACCTTGGGTTGGAACAAGGATATTGACAGTGGATTGATTAAAGTCGAGGAAAAGGGAACCTACCCTTTTGTGGAGGTTGGAGATTCCAAATCCTTGAAAAAAGGTCAATGGGTCGTGAGTATTGGCCATCCGGGTGGCTACCAACCGGGAAGGGCACCAGTCGTCCGGGTTGGCAGGGTATTGGAAAGAAACAACTCGGTCATTCGAACCGATTGCACTTTGGTCGGTGGCGATTCCGGAGGCCCATTGTTTGACCTGGAAGGTCGGGTGGTAGGGATTCACAGTCGGATTGGACCCTTGCTTAACCTCAATTACCATGTCCCCGTGGATACCTTTCGCGATACTTGGGACCGTTTGGTTTCATCGGAAATGTGGGGCGGGAATCCACTTGGTTCACTTTTTAGTCCGCGTGACAGGAATCTGCCATGGCTAGGGTTGGTCCTGGATCAAGAAAAGGAAGGCCTTAGGATTAGTGAAGTGGTAAAAGGGTCCCCGGCGGAAAAAGCTTCCATTTCGGTTGGTGATATCCTGCTTAAAATCGCAGAAACAGACCTAAAAACCCAGGAAGAATTGACAAAGCAACTTCGTCAAAGAAAAATTGGACAGGAAATCGTCCTTACCGTGCGGCGCAAGGGTGAAGAGTTGGAAATTCGGGTGCAGCTTGCCCGAAGGCCAGAATAGGGAAATTTACGCAGGATCTCATTTTGAGCGGGAGAAAAGGGTCCTATGAAAAGATTTAACCGGATAGCTCGTTTATGGTTTTGGCTAGTTCTGTCCTTTTTGTTTCAGGGTTTTGGACCAGGCTTATTTGGCCAAACGCCAGCAAAAACCGAAATAAAACTACCAGGAAAAGACAATTCAGCTTATCTGGAAATTTTTAAACCAGCTATCAAACAAATTGCCCCGGCAACTGTAAAAATTCTTTGTATGGGCAAAGAAGTGGCCTTAGGAACAGTGGTGGATTCGACGGGATATATAATTACAAAAGCTAGCGAAGTGAAATATATGCCCAAAATTCGCCTTAAAGATGGGCGAGAATTTAAAGCAGAAATCGTCGGTATTGAAGAACAGCATGATCTTATGATGCTAAAAATTCCGCTGGATAAAATGACAACAATTTCTTTTCCAACCTCAAATGCTTTTTCATCCACCGCCGGAAAATGGGTCATTTCACCGGGATTAGGCGATAATCCGTTATCCGTGGGTGTTGTTAGTGTGGCCCCCCGGGTATTTGATCCAAAAACAACCAGAATGCCAAGGGCATCAAGTACCGGTTACCTTGGTGTAACTGCGGGAGATTCGGGAGAAAATGCCGGCGTTAGGATTGATGGGATGGAACCTGGAGGGGCCGCTGAAAAAACCGGCATGAAAGTGGGTGATATTGTCCTGACCATCAAAAACAAAAGTGTAAATGCCCCGGAAGAGTTGATAAACATTATGCAAACCACCCGGCCGGGAGAAGTTGTAGTGGTTACCTATAAACGGGATGGTAAAGTTTCGGAAATGCGGATCAATTTGGGAAAAAGGCCCGCCAATAATCCTCGTGGGGATATTCAAAATCGCATGGGCGGTGAATTGAGCGAACGCAGATCTGCGTTTCCGGCAATATTGCAACACGATAGTATACTAAAACCAAGTGAATGTGGCGGGCCTCTTTGTGATATCCATGGCAATTGTCTTGGGATTAATATTGCCAGGGCCGGAAGGGTTGAATCCTATGCCCTTCCCATTGACATTATCGTTACTTTAATTCCGGAGTTTAAAGCGGGAAAATATGCCTGGAATGGTCCCTTGCCGGGAGAAATTGCCTTAAAGGAGAAAGTCAAGGCCCTTGAATTATTGGTAAAAGAAGGGTTATCGCTGAAAACTGAGGCCGAGAATAAGGTCAAATCGTCCCAGGGGGCCCTGGATAGTGCTGAAAAAAACCGCCGGGATGTTGAACGAAAACTGAAAGAAAATGAGGATAACCTCAAAAAAGCAAAAGAGGAAGAAAACCTTTTGGAAAAGGATAAATCAGATAAAAAATAAAATTTGATTTTTGGAAATTAGTCGGGTGCGCGGGATATGCTTTGTGCCCGTAGTGTTTTGTAATCTGTTTTCCCTGTTCCCAATACAGGTAGCTTTTCCATAAAGACGACCTGATCCAGGCGATAAACTCCACGAAAACCATCCTCCATTAATATTTTGTTGGCCTCGTGCAGCATGATTTGTCGAGTACTAAAAAGTACAACCCAGCGTTTTCCATTTTCATCGGTTCCCTCCACCGCTGCAGATGGTCCTTCATCGGGTTTGGGAAACCTCCTGACAAAGGAATCTTCAAGGGCGGGCAAGGATACCATTTCACCTCCAATTTTGATAAACCTTTTTAACCTTCCCTCGAAATATAAATACCCATTGGCATCTTGGCGGCAAAGGTCTCCTGTGCGATACCATTTTTTCCCTTGCCTTTCAATAAAGGGATCTTCCTCTTTTCCTTCATACCCGGAAAAAACAGAAGGACTGGCTACCAGTAACATTCCCCGCTGGCCCGGATCGACCGGTTCCAGGGAATCAATATCCACTATCATGGCCTGGGTTCCAGGTAGTAGGATTCCAAGGCTTCCAGGAATGGCGGATCCGGGAGGATTTGCAGATACCACGGGACCACATTCCGTGATTCCGTAACCCTCCAGGATTTCCATTTTTGGCACATTTTTACGGAACTGCTCGGAAAGTGTACTTTGCAATTTTTCGGCACCGCAAATCGCAAATCGTAATGTTGTCAAATCACCTTCTGAGGAACGATCCAGGATCATTCCCAAAAATGTGGGGGTTCCAAGCAGAACGGAAACCCGGTAATTGCGTATTTTTTTTGCCAAAGCAGCACTATCTGTTGGATCCGGGTGATGAACAACCCGAATGCCAAGGGAAAGTGGAAATAGAAAGGTAATCACCAGGCCAAAACTGTGAAATGCCGGTAGGAATCCCAAAAATATTTCGGATTCCAAAAACTGTAGGTGAGTCTGACCGGCTCTTTGATTGGAAAGGAGGTTATTGTGCGTTAGCGGAACGGCCTTGGGAGCTTTCTCCGAACCACTGGTAAAGAGAATAATGGCTGCTTGGTTGGGGTCCGTTTGAGGGAGGTTGTCCAAAAACCAGTTTGGGGTGCATTTTGCGCGAAACAATAAATAGAAGAGCCAGAGTTTTTTGATTTTTCCGCGCATTTCCTCAAGGTAAACCGGCTCCAAACCTGGAATTTCGATTCCAATCCGATCCATAAACCGTTTGGAGGTGAGGAATCTTATTACCCCCGTTTTTTGAGCGCACTGGGCCGTAATGGCAGGCCCTGTTGTCCAATTGAGGAGAACAGGGACCTTGCCCGCAAGAAAACAAGCAAAGAGTACCACATCATTGCCAACCGAGGCGGGAAGCATCACACCAATTCGTGTTTCAGGCAATTTCCTGATTTCATTGGAAAGTGCCCAAGCACCTATCAAAAATCGTTGGAAACTGATCATTCCGGAAACATCATCGGCAATGGCAGGCCGGGTTTTGTGTTTCAAACAGGAATGGACCAATGCGTCGGCCAGATGGTTGCCTTGCATGGTTGCAATGCGACCAATTCCGGTATCTTTGCTCCAACCAGGCGGGGCAGCTTTGATTTTGGGTTTTGGGCCAGATCCATGAGCCAATGCCCAAAGTGCACCAAGGGTTTGCGGTACTTCCTCGGCATGAAAACCAAACCTTTGTTCCACCTGAAGAGTGACTTCAGCAAGGTCCAAACTATCAATACCTAATTCTCCCAATTTTTGTTTGGGAATGGTTTCATCCGGATTTAACTTTCTTAACAACTTCTCTTCTAGTGTTTGGTTGACCTCATCAACTATCACCTTTTGAAAAACCTTGGTGTCATATTCTTCGTTTTGGCATTCCCAATCACCAATGCCTGAAAGTGATGGCAAAAAAGGGTGATAAGGAATAAGATTAGGTTCGGGAGGCTTTGAGTTACCATAAAATTCCTCAATGAGCCGGTTAAGGCCGTTTCTGTCAAGGGTTTGATAATCCTGCGGTGTCAGAAGTCGAAAGTGTATTTTTACTTTTCGTTTTGGCATAAAAAATAGTAACGAACCAATTAACCAACCCATTACAAAAAAGCTTTGGCTTGTAAATGAAGGTGCCTTTCCCGTGAAACCATAACTAAAACGGCTTCCCCATAATCCTTCCGTCCTGACCAACAAAACCTTGGTTTCAGGCACACTTCGCGTTATAGCCTCGACCCCGGAATTTCCGCCAAGTCGATCGGTCCCGTCTCGTTGAAGTTTGCCAGATGGCCAAAGTATCTGGTTTTGGCCAGATTGTAGGCCTTCTGTAATTTGCAAAAGGGCAACTTTCATTCTTTCCCTTGCATCCACACTAGGCCGTGTCAAATCAGGGATGGGAATGGCGTTTGCCAAGTTTAAAAAGGGAATCATTAAAGGGTTATTCCAATTTCCCTCCCAGGAAAGTGGCCTGGGTCGCAGTTGGGACCAAATTTGCGAAAAGATAATTACCGGATCGGAATAGGAGGGATGATTGGGAAGGATCAAAAGTCCTTTTGGATCGTGGTTTTCAAGAACACCTTGTAATCCATTTGATTCTACTTTATAACGAAAACATAATAAAATTTTAACAACAAATGATATAAATAAACTAAGTGATGACTTTAATGAATTTATCATTTTTTGTGTGTCCCCAAATATGTACCTTTTATTATAAACTGTTTCTTGGCCTTATTTAGGACATCCCATAGTGCCAAACATAAAAAGGAAAGGAAAAAAAGCAAAAAAACCAGCCAAAAGGTTCCCCACCAGGAAGCAAAGGCCAAATCATTGGGAGTAAATGCAGGCTTTTCCCCCCGGGTGTCTGCTGCTTCACTGAAATCCGCCAGGGATTGTGCCGGGTTTTCCAAAAATAGTTGAGCGTATGCCAACATCAAACCAAGGACCCAGAAATGGCTGGCATAAAGGATTCGAAATGCAGGATGTAAGGGGACGGGAAATTTGGAAGGCCAAAGGAGCCAACCACCTAATCCAATAAGGACAAAGGCGATCAAGGTACCACTAATCGCTTGATCCCATGTCAAGTGCAGGTTCCTGTTTTATGAAATCGTTGGGTCCTTATTTGACCCTTTGAACCCAAATTCCCAATACTTTGGCAACCTGTTCCATACCCTCGGGGGAGCAATTCTCTGGCGTGTCGGTTATGCGGTGCCAATGAGGGTAATCAAAGTCAATAATATCTATTGCGGGAATGCCTACCTGGTTAAGGGCAATGTGGTCATCCTCAACCGGGGTGCTGCTGTATTTGTCACCACGAAAAAAATGACATTTTTGTTGGAGGGCAATGGTATAAACCTCGGTTACCAATTGGGAAGCGTTCCACCAACTATTTTGCTCGACAGGAAATCTTGGGTCCCGTCCAGCAATCATGTCGACCAAAACCGCACCAAGATAGGCAGGCCGGTTGGCATTATTTTTCCAGGTAGTGGCGAAATATTTGGAACCATGGAAATACGAATCTCCTTTCTCAAAAACATACTCTTCCCCATCAAAAAGTACCAAGTCCACCCCACAGGGGGTTTTCAGATCCTTAAGTTGGGTGGCAAATTCCATGAGAAATGCTGCACCGGCAGCCCCATCATTGGCTCCCGAAAACGATTTGGTTTTTAACCTGGGGTTGGTTTCCTGGTCTGCGTAGGGTCTGGTATCGTAGTGAGCACATAGAATTATTCGTTTGGATAGCTCTGGTTGAAATGACGCAATCAAATTGGTCATGGCCACATCACCTTTTTTGCTTCGGGCCCCTGCCCGAAAATCCTGGTGAATGACCTTGGCTCCACAATCCCGAAAATGGGTGGTTAATAGGTCCTTTTGTTTTTTCATTGCTTCAGTACCGCAAATTCGCGGTCCCAAATCGCAAATGGTTCGGATATGTTCCATTGCCTTTTTTGAATGAAAAGGCAATGGTGTTTCCATTCCACCTCCAATTCGATTTTCAGCAAATTTATCTGCCAAGGGAGCCGGACTGCCCAAGCTGATCATCGAATAGATCAAAACCACCACAAGACCCAAGCCACCCCAGCGCCAATAAACCCATGGCGAATCATTATTGGGTTGAATCATTTTTTGGTACCTCCTCTGACCATTGGCACCGGTTCTTAGCCAATCCTACCCAAATCGGTTCACCATGGCGAGGCGAAACGGATTTAGGAAGCGAATACTGAATAAACCAAAACACCTAAAACCAATTGGATTGGCTTTTAGGTGTTCTGGCCTGGGTTTGTTGGGGCAATCGAATTATTGGCCACCCGTTGGTTTTGCAGGGGAGGCTGTCAAAGGAAGTGGGGCTGCGTTGGTCGCTGGGGTGGTTTGAATTTTGGCGGATTTTCGTAGGTGGGAGGCCAAGTGTTCCCGCAATTTTTCCGAGTAATATTCCTTTACTTCCTCTTTTACTTCATCCAATTTCACTTCTTTGCCTGGTTTTTTTTCCAAAGGCAAAATCAAATGACATCCAAATTGGGTCATTACAGGGTCACTTAATTGATACGGTTTCAGGGAAAAGGCGGCCTTGGAAAACGGTTCAATCATTGCTCCTTCGCGGGCAAAAAAACCTACATCCCCTCCTTGCGATTTGGAGGGGCAAATGGATTTTTCTGCGGCCAGTTTGGCAAAGGCCTGGTCCAATAATTGCATCCGCATTTTCTCCCGGGTTAAATTGTCCGTCCCGGAAGGTAGTTTCGCCAACCCCGCCGCAACTTCTTTTTCCAAGTCCGTGCGGAACCCGAGGGCTACCTCCTTGGCAATCTCGGGACTGCTACCCTCTTTGGTGTTTAACAAAATATGCCGAGCCCTAACTGTGGTTCCATCAAAAAAATCTTTGTTGCCATCAAACATTTGCCGAAGAACCATTGGAGTAGCCTGTTTTTCCAGGAATTTTTCCCACCGAAGCTCTGCAGTTAAATGATTCCTTAGTTCCACCTCATCCAACTTCAATTCCGTCAGGATTTTGGAAAACTCCTTACCTTCTTTTTTGGCCTCCTCGGCCATTGCGGACAGGCGCAAAACGAGGTCCTGCTGCAAAACCTCGATTTTGATTTGGACCAAATATTGTTCGATTAAAATATTATCCACCAGGAAATCCAAAACCTCTTGGCGCATTTCAGGCCGTTTGTCCTCTGGAAACCGATCCAAGGCTCGATCAAGGGCCAGCTGGTTAATGCTGGCTCCATTGGCAAGGGCAACTATTTTTTTGGGATCGTTTGGGACGGTGGGGACCGCTTGGGAAGTTAAACCAGGGGCAGTGGGTGGTTGAGCTTGTATATGCATGGCTGGGATATGAATTAGCCCAATAAAAACCCAACCAAACCCTATTCTTCTCATCACTAAGCTCCATTGCCCTTAATTTCTTCTGCTTTACTCACTACGATTTCGTTTCATAGCAGGAAGAGGGAGTGGAGTCGATAGGATTTGTTTAACGACGGGCACACAAGTGTGGTTTAAATGAAATCACCCCGCCCTATTCGATTGGGCGAGGTGGAAAGGGGTCGAAAAAAGTGGCAAAATCATGCTTTTAGCATTTGGTCATGACGCATCCCACTCGGCGGTTGGTCCGCTTTATGGCAGTTAGCCAAGGCAATAGTGGCTCCTGCGTGTTGCTCCACATCATTATCCTCCCATTCAATGGAAACAGCTCCATCGAAACCAACCCGGTTCAACTCCACAAAAATATCCTCTAGAGAATTCGCATCCCGATCTGTTCCGGCTGTAACAAAATTCCAGCCGTTGCGCCAATCCCCCATGGATTTATGTCCCCCTAATCGTCCTGCCCGGGTATGTTCACGACCTACCCAAACACCTTTTACATGGACGCAATGAATCCGGTCCCCAAATTCCCGAATGAAATCTACAACCGACACATTTTGCCATTCCATATGGGATCCATCCAGGTTGAAACCTGCCACCGAGCTATAGCCCGCCTTATCCATGGCGGAAAGGTAATCATGTGCGGACTCAATATCACCCATAGCCCTTTCACTTGGATGGCATTCCAAGTCAAAAGTGGTTCCATAATGTTTGCATGCATCAAGTACAGGACCGAATCGCTCTACCAGGAGGTCCAAGCTTGTGTTGCGGACATCGGGAATAGGATACCCCCCCAATTCCGTAGGTAAGGGCGGGAAAAGAAACCAATGGCTCCAACAATTGGCTGGAGATCCGGTAAAGCCGGATAGTGCAATTTTGCGATCCTCCTGTTTGCCTATGAAATGGGCAAGACGAACGGACGCCAGCAAGGAGTCCAAGGCCTGTTTTTGTACCAAAGCACCAACCTCATCAGGCACATAATAAGGATTTGTCATGGAAGGATTATTACCCTTGGAACGCCATGTTTTATAAGCTTCCAATGCCTCGCCACCTACAAATTGCAAAGTCTTGGCACTGGGCTCATCCCCCAGGGCTTGCCCTTGCAAATGAGTTGCCAAAGTGAAAATTTCAAGGCCATTGTTTTTGGCAAGAGCGACGCGTTCCTTTGCATACGCCTCTGCTCCTTTATCATCGCGACAACGATCCAAATCCAATTCCCAAGTGGCTTCTTCCCAACCATCAAAACCGGTGGCAGCAATGAATTTGACCCATTGGTCCATTGGAACATTTCCAAATTGTCCCCGAACCAAACCAATTTGGTGATAGGAGTGCTTGCCAAAACGATGCTTGGTAGTTTGTTTATGACCCATGCGAAATCTCCGTGGAAGGAATGGAAAACATTGTCTTATCTGGTTTAGGTTTTATCCCCTTGTCCGGCGAGCGTTTTTACCCAAGTCGGTTGAACCGGGCAACCAGAAATGTGGAGTATAGGATGGATTGGTTTTCAAAGTGGACCTTTGCCATGTCTTGGGACAGCGGTGTTGGACCCAAAACGGTTGCCCCCGTTTGATTTGAAACTAACTTCCGTGATCCAAACGGGCAATTCATTTTGCCAAGGGAATGGGTTAAATGCGTTGCCACCAATTCAACAAATTCGGGGATAGGGCCCTTAAGGGTTAGGATGTATATTAACCCAATGAATGCTGCCATTGAATGCAACAATTTGACAAAAACCTATCCGGGAAAACCACCGGTTGAGGCAGTTAAAGGTATTTCCTTACAGATCAGGCGAGGGGAATGTTTTGGGATATTAGGGCCAAACGGGGCCGGGAAAACTACCACCCTGGAGCTTATGGAGGGTTTGTTAATACCAACCTCTGGTTCGGTAAAGGTATTAGGGAAAACTTGGCAAAAAGATGGAGGTTGGTTAAGGGAAAAAACCGGGATCAGCCTCCAGGAAACCAAGTTATCCGAAGAATTGACGGTTTTGGAAACCATTCGTCTTTTTGCCAGCTTTTATGAAGATTCTGCCCACCCCCAAGACATCATTTCCCAAGTTTCCCTGGAGTCCAAATCGTCATCCCTGATTGGGAAACTTTCGGGGGGACAAAAACAGCGGGTTGCCCTGGCATGTGCTTTGGTGGGTAAGCCGGAATTGTTATTTCTGGATGAGCCTACCACCGGTCTTGATCCCCAATCCCGGAGGCAAGTTTGGGAAATGATTCAAAAATTTCAGGCAGGGGGGGGGACCATCCTCATCACAACGCATTACATGGACGAGGCCGAAAAACTATGTGGAGAGTTGGCTATCGTCGACCAGGGTAAAATCATTGCTCAGGGCTCACCTGGGCACCTGATCAAGGAATTCGGTGGTCAAACACGAATTGAAGTGGATTTTCTTGAGCCTGGCCCGGATCCCGATTGGATTTTGCCCCATGCGGAAATATCCCAATTGTGCGAAGTAGGTCCAAACAGGTTTCTCCTTCAGACCTCATCGTTAATTGATTCCTTGCCAAAGGTGCTTGCCGCCGCAACATCTGCAGGCCAATCCATTCAAACCATCCGAACGCACCAGCCAACCCTTGAGGATGTGTTTGTTGGTTTGACAGGAAGACATCTCCGGGATGAGGTGGCCGGACCATGAACCCAAACCCGTGGAAGAAATCCTGGACATCCGGTCCCCTGGCCCAATTGGTTTACACTCGCCTCATCGAGTTTACACGGGAACCGCAAGCCGTTTTTTGGGTCTATTTTTTTCCTTTGTTGATGGCCTTTTCCCTGGGAATTGCCTTTCGTGAAAAACCGGCGGAAAACCTCAAAATTTGCTTGGTAGGCAATTCCCTCTCCCATGCGAAATGGAACCTGGACAATGCCTCCGGGTTTGTATTTTCCAATGAAAGCAGGGAGGTAGCCCTTGGTCTGCTTCGAAGGGGCAGGGTGGATGCCGTTTTGGAATCCAGGTTGGAAAACGGGGAAAATCAACCATTGTTTCATACCGATCCAACCCGATCCGAATCCGCTTTGGCAAAGGCAAGGCTTGAAACCCACCTTGCCTACCTGAATCAGCCTACCTTAAAACCGATTCCCGAGTTGTTCCTGGATTTGGGGGGGCTTCGGTACATTGATTTTTTGATTCCGGGTCTTTTGGGAATCAACCTGATGGGGGGTGGACTTTGGGGGGTAGGATACGCCCTTGTTGACCTTCGGGTTCGAAAACTGTTAAAGCGATTTGCAGCCACCCCAATGCTTGTTCGTGATTTGTTACTTGGCATTGCCATTAGCCGGTTTATTTTTACCGCAGGGCAAGTGGTCATCCTGTTGGGAACATCATGGCTGGTATTTGGTGTTCAAATCCGGGGAAGTTTTTTTGATTTTTGTGTTCTTGTTATTTTAGGTGGATTTTGTTTCCTATCCATTGGGTTATTGGTTGCAAGTCGTGCAACGAAATATGAAAGCGTTAATGGCATCATGAATTTGGTTATGCTTCCTATGTATGTTTTTTCTGGAGTATTTTTTTCCGCTGAAAGATTTCCGGAAATGTTGGCACCTATCATTCGCATTTTACCCCTAACCGCACTTAATGATTCGCTTAGGGCGGTAATGAACGAAGGGAGATCCCTTTCCCTTCTTGGATTTGAAATTATGGTTATGGGGTTATGGACAGCTGTAACCATGGGTTTGGCTCTCCGGCTATTTCGTTGGAGATAGCGTTCCTGGCCTTTCTTCAATAGGGTTTTACTCCTAAAAAGTCCATTTCCTTTAGATTCCCGGGGAGTGTCCGTCTTGGCTCTGATCGTTCAAAAATTTGGCGGTTCCAGCGTTGCAAACGCCGCAAGGGTTATGGCAGCTGCCCGAAAAGCCATCAAGGCAAAACAGGCGGGGAACCAAGTGATTGTGGTGGTATCTG
Organism: Planctomycetia bacterium; assembly: GCA_005808665.1. Classification (GTDB taxonomy): domain Bacteria; phylum Planctomycetota; class Planctomycetia; order Gemmatales; family Gemmataceae; genus SYLG01. The sequence goes on from SYLG01000007.1 coordinate 105,787, forward strand.
CCCGGGGAGACACCACCGATGACCTGATCCAATTAGCCAGGGAGATCACAGAAAACCCACCCGCACGGGAAATGGATATGTTGTTGGCTACCGGGGAACAAATTTCAATTGCCCTATTAGCAATGGCAATTGCCACCTTAGGCGAAAAAGCGGTAAGCCTCACCGGGGCACAAGTTGGCATTGTAACCGACAGTTTTCACACAAAAGCACGCATAAAAAGCATTTCCACGAATCGCATGCGAATGGCCTTGATGGAGGGTAACATTGCCATAGTTGCCGGGTTTCAGGGAATGGATGAAAAGGAAAACATAACCACCCTGGGCCGGGGTGGCTCGGATACTACCGCAGTCGCCCTGGCAGCGGTAATGAAAACCGAAGGGGTTGAAGGGAACAAGGTAGATTGTGAAATCTATACCGATGTGGATGGAATATACACTACGGATCCCCGGTTGGTTCCTGAAGCCAGAAAAATTGATTTCATCAGTTATGATGAAATGTTGGAGTTATCGTCAGTTGGGGCGGGGGTTATGCATTCAAGGAGCATTGAATTTGCCCGAAAGTTTGATGTTCCCGTTTTGGTTTGTTCAAGCTTTGGTGAGGCTACTGGGACCTGGATTATTCCTGAACAATCCTGGATGGCCGATTCCCCGGTAAGGGGGGTTGCCTTGGTTAAGGATGAAGCTCGAATTGCCATTCTTGATGTTCCTGATCGACCCGGAATTAGCCATCAATTCTTTACCGCATTGGCGTCAAGTGCCATTGTGGTTGACATGATAGCCCAAAATGTGAGTCGAAATGGGAAAACTACGATTGGCTTCACGGTTCCGACCGAAGATTTGAAAAACACGCTGGCTATTTTGGCTCCATTGGCTGAGGGACTTGGGGCAATCGTAGAAAACTCTGGGGAAGTATCCAAAGTTTCCATTGTGGGTGTTGGTATGAGAAACCACACCGGTGTCGCCCAACGAATGTTTAAGGCCATCGCCAAAGAGGGAATTCATCTCAGGATGATAACCACCGCCGATATAAAAATTTCCGTATTGGTGGAAAAATCCGAAGGAATCCAGGCACTTCGGGCTGTGCACCAGGAATTTGGCTTGGGACAAATCGAAACCAAAGGCATTCAGGGCGATCGTTATTCTTCATTGGGTGCAGGTTATACCGATTTGGTTTCCATTACCAATCGACTTCCCAACATGGAGGACATCCTCGTCACAGAGGTTTCCGTTGAATCCGAACAGGGCCGGATTACAGTTTTTCAATTACCCGACCTGCCTGGAACTTGTTCCAGCATATTTGGATCAATAGCCCAGGCGGGAATTGTAGTCGATATGATCGTGCAAAATGTTCATTCGCAAGGGGTTGATTTAAGTTTTTCGGTGCTCGCCGGAAACCTTCCATTTGCTTTGGAAATAACCGAGAAATGGATTGGGATCCATGCAAAAAATGCTACAGTTGCGGCGGATCCCGATATTACTGCCATTCATGTCCACGGTGTTGGAATGCGGACGCATACAGGGGTAGCCTCGAAAATGTTTGGCGTTCTTGCCAATCTGGGAATCAATATCAACATGATTAACACCAGTGAAATGAAAATTAGCGTGGTTGTAGATCAGGATAAAGCCGGAATGGCTGTGAACGCTTTGAAGGAAGTATTTCAAATTTCTTGAAACATGGGGAAAATGTTTGCGAATAGGCTTCCTTCCCGTTCGTAACCTGCCTTGATACCCCGGTTGTATTTCTCCCGCTTCCAACCCTAATCGAATAGGCCCCACCGGCCCCGTCCATTCATTACATGGACGGGGGCGTTCAGTAATGCACTTTTACAAACCTGGAACTTACTCGAAACACCTTGCTTTTTGCGTCATTTTTGAAAAAGAAACCAGGAATGGGTTGCCAGATCCCCATGGCTAATTCCAAGGTGTGTCCATTTCAAAACCAGTCCATGGGGTTACGGTGGCGAAGGTAATGAACCCGGTGTGAATATATTTTGGCCTTTTTATCAGGGTGGTGAGATTAATCAAACCACCCAATGGAGCCAATAAATTTTCCCGTAAGCTGCTTAAACCCATGGGTATTTTTTGATTATCCTTTTCCGGATTCAGCCGCCTTAATCCTTTCTGCCAACTCGGTGGATACCTTTGCCGTCGATTTGCATTTTGGATAACCTGCACAGCCAAGGAAGTATCGCCCCCGGAAATTGCGGAGGGTCATGGGACCATCACATTCCAAACAGGTTTCCTGAATTTCTACTTGGGGCATCACCTTTTTGGGAGCAGGAGCTGGAAGTTTATCGCCTAGTTGTTCTTTTAACTCTGGGGTCATTTGTTTGGTTGACCGACATTTGGGATACCCGGTACAACCAAGAAAGGGTCCCCGCGGTCCACGGCGAATCGCCATGGCTGCTCCGCACTTTTCACAGGCAATACCCAAATCCACCTGTTCAACGGGTTTTCCAGAACCATCGACATCTTTGGCATTTTTGCATTTGGGATACCCGCTACAGGCCATAAAGGGGCCGCGTCGACCTTCCCGGATCACCATTTCAAGACCACATTTTTCACATGTTTGCCCGGCTGGTTTTACCGAGGCAACAGGATTGCCATCGGTCCCAATATTCATTACCGTTTTGCATTCGGGATATCCTCCACATCCAAGGAAAGGGCCATTTTTCCCGGTTCTTTCCACCAGAAATTTGCCACAGGTTGGGCAGGGAAAATCGGTGACCTTTGGTTTTTCCCTTTCTTCCCCTTCGGCTTGCCCGGCCCGTTTGATGTAGGTGCAATCAGGGTAACCGGTGCATCCAAAAAACCTGCCCCGTTTGCTGAATTTTTGGGTGAGAGATTTTCCACATTTCGGGCACATTTCCTCCGAGTTGGCAAATGCGACTTGGGCAGATGCTAGAGATTCCTGAAAGGAACCGTAAAACTCGTCCAGAACCTGATTACGGGGAATATTTTCTGTCTCAATCCGGTCCAACTCCTCTTCCATATGACTGGTAAATTTCAATTCCATTACTCTGGCAAATCGATCCACCAAAAGGTCGGTTACTTTCATGCCTATTTCGGTGGCATGAAATCGCCGATCTTTTTGTTCCACATAACCGCGTTCCTGGATTTTACTAATGATTGCTGCATAGGTACTTGGCCTTCCGATACCCTCTTTTTCCAATGTCCGTACCAAACTCGCTTCGTTAAATCGTGGGGGAGGTTGGGTGAAATGCTGGGAAGCATCCAACTCGAGGAGCCCCACCTGGTGGTCAACCTTCAGAGGTGGAAGAGTCTCCTCTTCCCCTTTTGTGGCCGTGGCAATGAGTTTCCGCCAGCCGTCAAATTGCAATACCCTTCCTGAAGCCCGGAACTTTCCAAGGCCGGCCTCAATGATGGCCGTGGTCATTTGGTAGACCGCCGGTTTCATTTGGCTGGCTACAAAACGATTGTAAATCAGGGAATAAAGTTTAGCCTGCTCCGGGTTAACGAGTTTTGCGACTTTTTGAGGAGTCCATGAAAGGTCGGTTGGGCGAATCGCTTCATGGGCTTCTTGGGCGTTTTTTCCAGCTGCATAACGGTTGGGTTTTTCAGGGAGGTAGGCTTTGCCATGATTTTCATCAATCAATTTGCGCACTTCCTGCAAAGCATCCTCAGAAACCCTGGTACTATCTGTGCGCATATAGGTAATGAGGGCAATCGATCCTTCATTTCCCAATTCGACCCCTTCATAAAGCCTCTGAGCCACGCTCATTGTTCGCCTGGTTTGAAATCCCAGCCGAAGGGAAGCCTGTTGTTGAAGCGTACTTGTTGTAAAGGGAGGGTTAGGGCGATCCAGACGCTCTTTTTCTTCGATACTGATGACTTTATATTTTGCGTTTAGAAGGGATTCGCCAATGGACCTTGCAACCTGTTCCCTGTTACAGGAAAATTTTGCACCATCCCACTCGATCAAATCGGCCCGAAACCCGCCACTTGGAATTACATGTTTTTGAATACCCTCCTCGTCCGATTCGGCACTATCCAAATCCGCCTCATCCCCGCCGGTTTTCTTGCTTTTACCCTTGCCTCCCTTGTCCAGTTTGACATTTAAAGTTTGGTTATTTCCGAATGTTAGGTCAGTGGAATGGAGGAGGGCATCAATGCTCCAATATTCCTCGGCCTTAAACGCATCAATTTCCCTTTCACGATCAACAATGAGCCGGACAGCCACGGATTGAACTCGTCCTGCGGAAAGTTGCTGGGCTAGTCGCTGACTTAAAAGGGGGCTGATTTTGTAGCCGACAATACGGTCCAGAAACCGCCGCGCCTCCTGGGCAGCCACTTTTCCCATGTCGATGGATTTGGGATGGGCAAATGCTCCTTGAACGGCCTTTTTGGTGATTTCGTTAAAAGTAACCCTTTTGACCCGGTCATCTTTGAGGCCCAGGGCTTCTTTAAGGTGCCAGGCGATTGCCTCCCCTTCACGATCCGGGTCAGGAGCCAAATAAACAACTTCGGCCCCTTTTGCGGCTTTTTTTAACGAGGCAAGGAGGGCCTTTCGATCATCCAGGGCCTTGTAGGATGGAATCCAGCCCTGATCAATTTCAATTCCCAATTTACTTTTTGGAAGGTCCCTTACATGGCCGTTGCTAGCTGCAACCACAAAACCAGGACCCAAATATTTTTGAATTGTCTTGGCTTTTGCAGGGGATTCCACAATTACCAAGCTGTTTTTCTTTTTTGCCGCCACTTTCAATCTCCATCCTATTTCGAATCAATGACTCGGATAAACTCCAACCGAAACGAAAGTTTGGTTGCCCCAATGAAACCTCACGCTAAATTAGTCAACATGGTTTTGGTTCAAGCCAGCCAACCTCTGATGCGCACTCTTTCCGATTCCTTTGGAAATAAGGAATACTATAGTGACCTGTCAAGGGTGGACTTTTTGTCCCATATGATTTTCACCAGGATGGTATTAAGGTTTCCCCATGGCTTTCAACCCTTTTGACCCAATTCGAAAATATCAAAAATCTTTTTTGGCAGCGGCTTGCATCCTCTGCATGGTGGTTTTCATTTTTTCCTTTGGCCCGGGTGACCTGTTTCAGACGGTTTTGGGGAAAATGGCCGGCTCGGGCGCTGGGCCCTTGGTTGTTTCCATTGGTGGATCGGAAATAACCGAAGGGGATTTGGATAAATGGAGAAGAAATCGCGAACGGGCAAGTGAATTTATGATTCGTGCCGGTAGCATTCAGTACAGCAAACAGGAATTGGATGACCGGAAAAGGGCCCAGGAAAAAACTCCGCCCCAAGAGAGTCCTGAACAAATTCAAAGGCGAAATTCCCTTCAGGCTTTTTCCCAATGGGTTCAAGGGGGCGGTTTTGGAACAGGTCCCTCCTATTTCGGTGGCGATCCTACCCGGACCGAAGATTTGGTGGATTGGCTGATATGGAAATATGAGGCGGACAAACTGGGGATAGATGTCAGTCCCACGGATTTGGCTCGCATTTTCAATCGTGAAACCGCAACTGAAGATTGGTGGAAGCCAGGTGATCCGATCACCCTGATCCCGGGTATGGAAGATTTCATGAATGCCCGTTTTGCGGTTCGTGATATGGGGCCGGATGAGTTAATGGATACCCTTTGTCAGGAATATCGGGTGGTTTTGGCAAAGGAGGCCCTTTTGGGAGAACCTCCAGGGGCCAGAATTGTTCGCGATGGGGATTTGTTCAACCGTTTCTCCAATTTCGGTCGTTATTTTGCCAACCCGATGGTACCCACTCCAGCGGAATTTCAGGATTTTTACAAAAAGCAACGAACAACCATCAATGTTTTATTTTTACCCATTGAGGTTGGTGCCTTCCTCAACTCTGTACCCGGACTTAAACCGGATGAGGGGACCCTGAAAGCACTTTATGAATTGGGTAAAGATAGCGAACAGAATGCCTCTTCAGATCGCCCTGGTTTCAAAAGTCCAAGGAGGGTTCAGGTTGCCTATGTTACCGGATCATCGGAAACAGCTTGGTACAAAAGCGCATTGGTACGCATCCAATGCACTCGCCTTTTAGCCCCAATGGTTCCAGGGTTTGGAGGCCCAGCTGCTGCCCTTACAAACCTGGCTACTTGGGCAGATTCCAATGACTTTGTTACGGGAAACCTGGGTGTTTTAAGTTGGGTTGATCCCTTTTTGGCTTTCAACCGCAAAGATTCCTTGGTGGGCACCCACGACCTAAAATTGAAAAATTCCCGCCTCAGAGGGGGATTACTGGAATCGTGGCTTACGGCACCTATTGATCAAGTGCATGCCATCCATGGCCTGAAATCGGGCCCCTTGGCAGCCTATATTTTGGGTAATGCGGCAAACACTTTTGGGGTCCCCTCCCTAGTAGGGGCTGATATTCTTTGGAAATCGGCTTCCTTTGCTCCCGAAGCCATGGACCGTTTGAACCTGATTGCTCAAAGCCGCCTCATAGGGCTCAGTGCATTGCAACCCTTGGGTGGATTTATTCCCTCGATTGGGGCCATAGCTAGTCTCCTTCCTTCCTTGCCGAAATCGAGGGAGGAGATGAACATTTCCCACGAGTTGATGGGTGAAGTTGTAACGCTTGCCGCCCAGGAAGATTTTGAGTCGACCTGGAAACGCCTGCGGGAGGATATTGCTGCATTCAAAAGTAAAAACGACAAGGTTGGTGCGGAATCATTCATCTCCACCGAGGTAAAGCGATTAGGCCTGAATTATAAGGCAATGAATTCGGCTAGAGACCTGTTCGATATTGCCAAAGACCCCGCTTTGAGTGGGTTCCGAACCGCGTATGAAACCAAAAACCTTACGAGTCAAAATGCCCCTCTTTTTGGAGAAAAGTTTTTCCAAACGGAGGGCAATTATGATGCCCAGGGTTGGGCGAATAATATTGATGAAACGAGCCCGATTACCCGTGATAGTTGGTCCGCATCCAAAGAACCTTACCTGTTTTGGCGGATTGACGACCAACGGTCTGTTAAAAGATCATTCGAGCAAGCCCGAACCGAAGTGGAAAAATTTTGGTTTACTGAAAAGGTTGCAGTGCCTGCTGCAAGGGAATTAGCCCAGAAAATTGCCGCCCAGGCAAATGATGCCAAAGGACCCACTGGTAAGCCTTGGTCGGCAAATTATCGGGATATCCTCCCGGAGGTGGTGACCTTTTTAAGTACCCAAAAGATTAATGGGAAAAATGGACTACCCTTTGAAGTTGAAAATGTATCCCGGTTGATTCCACAACGGACTACCAACCCTTTTGAACCGGTTGGTTATGAATCTTTCCGGTTTAAACCGGCGGATATTCCTTTTCCCCGGGAAGGATTCCTTGACCAACTTTTGAATATGGATAAACCGGGCCAAGCCATTGTGCTGCGTGATAAACCAGGAACCACTTTTTATGTAGCCGTACTACTGTCGAAAAATGAGCCACCCAATGCCGATTTCCAAAGGGCTTATGAACGGGCTGGGGCCATGGTTGACCGGGATGAATTGTGGAATCGAAGCAACCAGGAATCCCGCCGTAAATACATGATGGGAACCTTTAAAGATTTGCGTTCAAGTGCTACCAAAGGCAAAGTGAATGTTGATGGTATGATTCAATTTCCCAGTTCGATTAAAAAGAAATCCGAAAACCCGGATTCCTAATGTTAGCTAGGGGTGTTCTACGAAAGGCACCACCCGCTAAATCGCATCTTTATTTTGGATCTTCCGGGATTTCAGGAGTGGATAATTCCCATGCCTCAAACTTGGGTTTGGGAGCGAACCCGGGAGGGATTTCCAGGATTTCAATATTCCTTTCCTGGAGAATATTGCTAACCAAAGTATCCGGAACCATAATCTGCAGGAAAAGGTGATCCTCTTCGATTTTTTGCATTAATATTTCGGCGTGGGCTCCAACCCAGGACAAAAATCGACCATTAACCGTTGAAACCCGGACCTTGATTGGAACCATTCCTTTGGCGACAAAGGTCATGATTTCTTCCTGAAGTTCTTTGATTCCAAAGCTTGTGTAGGCACTAACAACTACCGACTTTGAATGTTTCGCTTTTAAAATCTGAATGTGGGAATGATCGGTAACTCGATCCGCCTTATTGATAACCAATAAGGTCGGTTTGTTTTCGCATCCAAGCCCTTCAAGAACTTTTTGAACGGATCCAATGTGGTCCAATGCCAACGGATCTGAGCCATCGACAACATGGATCAACAATCGGGCTTGCCGGGTTTCCTCAAGCGTTGCCAGAAAGGAGGCCACCAAATGGTGAGGCAGGTTTCGAATAAAACCCACCGTATCGCTAAGGAGGACTATTTTCCCGTCAGGGAGGACCCATTTCCGTGTTCGGGTATCCAGGGTTGAAAAAAGCTGATCCTTGGCAAGGACACCTGCTCCGGTTAGTCGATTCATCAAGGAACTTTTCCCGGCATTGGTGTAACCCACTAAAGAAATGGTAAATTCATTCATTCGGGTTTGGACTTCCCGCCGCTTCCGACCCTGGACCTCGGCCAGTTTTTGCTTTAAGTCCCGGATTCTTGATTCAACCAGGCGCCTATCACTTTCCAATTGGGTTTCACCCGGCCCCCTCATGCCGATTCCCCCTTCAACCCGACTTAGGTGGGACCACATTTGCTTCAACCTGGGCAAGGCGTATTCGAGTTGGGCCACCTCCACCTGTAAGCGCGATTCTACCGTTCTTGCCCTGGTGGCAAAGATATCCAAAATGAGTTCGCTTCTATCCAAAACTTTGCATTTGGTCACCTGCTCCAGGTTTCGAATTTGGGACGGAGAAAGGTCATTATCAAAAATTATTACATCCGCATCTTTAAATTGACAAAGGAGTTGTAGCTCCTCAACCTTACCTTTACCAATGTAAAATCCCGTGTTCACATGCACTCTTTTTTGAACCAATTCACCAACAGTGAATGCCCCTGCAGTTTCGGTAAGCCCCCTGAGTTCCTCCAATGGGTCGGTGGATAAAAATGGGCGATCCGGAAGGGAAACTCCAACCAGGATCGCTTTTTCTGCCTTAATCGACAATTTTTCCCGGGGTGCATCAAATCCCACTAGATCTCCAGTTGAGTCATTTGGAACCTATTGACCATAATCATTTCCACCTGTCCAGCCAAGGATACCTTCCTTGAAACTGAAGGGGTGTATACCTGTATAAATTCCAAGGTGTACCTAGGCTAATTATGGGGAAAGTTATCCGGCGACCCAAGATCATTACCTAGGTTTGGGCCACAGGGGCGTTGATTTATGTTAGCATCTGTTTCCAGTCCTTCCGTAAACAAATCCAACGGGGTTCCCCCGGTAGTAATCGTACCAGATTCTGTAAATAATTTGCAGGAATTACCCTTGTCCTCGCCTGAATCCCCGTCCCCTCTAACACCCTCCCTGCTTTACGATAATGACCCTCTACAAACCCAAGATTGGATTGAGTCTTTGGATTCCGTTATGCAGGTTGACGGGAAAAAAAGGGCAGAATTCCTGGTAAACGAAATCAATCGCCGCGCCCTCCAAAAATCCTTGCATCCCAACAACCCTTCCTCCACTCCTTACATAAACACGATTCCTGCTTCTGCCCAGCCAGAATATCCAGGGGACCGTGACCTCGAAAGGAAGTTAAAAAGTTTGGTCCGATGGAATGCCATGGCAATGGTGGTTCAGGCGAACAACCGGGACGGAACGATTGGTGGTCACATTTCGACTTTTGCCAGTTCCGCCACCCTTTATGAGGTTGCCTATAACCATTTCTTCCGGGGTGCGGATCACCCCGGCGGAATGGACTTGGTCTATTTTCAAGGTCATGCATCCCCGGGGATGTATTCCCGGGCTTATCTTGAAGGCCGGCTCAATGATGCCCAATTGCATAATTTTCGTCGTGAATTGGAACCTGAGGGTGGGCTATCCAGCTACCCCCATCCATGGTTAATGCCTGCGTTTTGGCAATTCCCAACGGTATCCATGGGCCTCGGTCCCATCATGAGTATTTACAATGCCAGATTTCTCCGGTATTTGGAAAATCGTGGTTTGGCGAAAACAGAAGGTCGTCGGGTTTGGGCTTTTCTTGGTGATGGAGAATGTGATGAACCTGAAACTTTAGGGGCACTGACTATTGCCGCCCGGGAAAAGCTGGACAACCTGACTTTTGTAATCAATTGCAACCTCCAGCGCCTTGATGGCCCCGTTAGGGGAAATGGTAAAATCATTCAGGAATTGGAATCGCTTTTTCGTGGTGCCGGGTGGAATGTGATCAAAGTAATTTGGGGAAGCAATGTTGACCCTCTTTTGGCAAGGGACCGGGATGGATTGTTGGTCCGTCGTATGGAGGAGGTTGTGGATGGTGAATATCAAAAATATGCTGTGGAGGGTGGGGCCTATATTCGCGAACATTTTTTTGGAAAATACCCTGAATTGCTCCAAATGGTTGAGCATATGTCAGACCAGGACCTTACCAATCTAAAGCGGGGGGGCCATGATCCGATTAAAGTTTATGCGGCTTACAAGGCGGCCTCAGAATTTAAGGGTGCTCCCACTGTAATTCTTGCCAAAACAGTTAAGGGATACGGGATGGGGGAGGCCGCTGAAGGCCTTAATATTAGCCACCAACAAAAAAAACTTAAATCCAACCATTTGATCGAATTCCGCAACCGTTTTTCTCTTCCCCTTGGTGATGAGGAAGCCGCAAAGGCCACTTTCCTTCGACCTGAAGTTTCTACACCGGAAATAAACTACCTCCACGAACGCCGAAAGGCCTTGGGGGGTCCCATTCCTCTTCGTAGGCCGGTTCCCTGCCATTTGACCGTTCCAGGGGATGATTTTATTGCCCGCTATGCTCAGGGGTCGGGAAGTAAAACGCCTTCAACCACCGGTATTTTTGTCGACATGCTTGGACAGTTTTTGAAAACACCCAATTTGGGAAAACACATTGTTCCCATCGTTCCTGATGAAGCAAGAACTTTTGGAATGGACCCCTTCTTTACCTCCTACAAAATTTATTCCCCCATTGGCCAATTGTACGATCCCGTGGATTCCCGAATGGCGATTGCTTATCGTGAAAGTAAATCGGGACAATTGTTGGAGGAAGGCATAAACGAATCTGGTTCAATGTCTTCTTTTATTGCCGCAGGAAGTTCCCATGCTTCCAATGGCATACCCATGATTCCGTTTTACACTTATTACTCCATGTTTGGCTTTCAACGGGTTGGTGACCTGATTTGGGCAGCCTCAGATACCCGGGTTCGAGGCTTCCTTTTGGGGGCCACCTCCGGCAGGACCTCCCTCAATGGGGAGGGCCTTCAACATGAGGATGGTCATAGCCAACTGATGGCTTCCACCATTCCGACCATCCAAGCCTATGATCCTGGTTATGCCCATGAGCTTGCTGTTATTTTGCGTGATGGTATCAAGCGAATGTACGGTGGTGGCAATGAGGATATTATTTATTACATAAGTATTTACAACGACAACTATCCGCAAGTTCCAATGCCTGATGGTTCCGAGGAAGGGATTCTACGGGGGCTTTACAAACTTGCCCCATCTACCAACCAATCGAAATTACCCAAAGTTCACATTTTTGGCAGCGGACCCATCCTTGTTCATTCACTGGCTGCCCAAAAAGTCCTTGCTGAAATGGGTATAGAAGCGGATATATGGTCTGCAACCAGCTACAAGCGATTACGACAGGAAGCCCTTGAGGTTGAAAGGCATAACCTGCTTCACCCATTGGAAAGTCCCAAACAAAGTTATCTCCAGCAAATCCTGGCAGGGGAGAAAATGGATTCGATTTACTTGGCGGTATCGGACAACATGAGGCAGGTCCCTGAAATGATTTCCCGTTGGGTGCCTGGAGGCCTGTACGCCTTGGGGACCGACGGGTTTGGCAGGTCAGAAACAAGGGTTGCCCTGCGAAGACATTTTGAAATTGATACGGATTTTATTGTTCTTGGAACCCTTTCCCAACTTATGCGCAGGGGCAAACTTTCACCTCAGGTTGTTGCGGATTTCATAAAGAAAACCGGGATCAACCCCGATAAAATTTGTCCATTAACCGCATAAATGCGATCCCAAAAATTTACCGATGGTGGATAGGAGTTTTTGTTTATGAGCACGGAGTTTGCATTACCTGCCCTCAAAGAAAATGTCGAGATGGTAGAGGTAAATGCTTTAAAGGTTGCCGTTGGTGAAATCGTTGTAAAGGACCAACCCTTGATGGAAGTGCAAGCTGATAAAGCAGCACTTGAGGTTCCATCTCCCGTTTCCGGGATGGTAACCAAAATTTTGGTAAAAGTGGGCGATCAGGTAAAAATTGGCCAGTTATTTATTGCTCTTGAGGTGCGGGAAGCCTCTGGCTCGGCAGAAAAATCAAAAACCGTACAGGTGGCACCTAAAACCGAGTCTGGAGCACCCATTGGACTTCCTTCCGCTCCAGTATCCAGGAATGCTCCAATCCGAGCATTGCCCCAAAGTGGAGGGTTGGGCCATTCATTGGTTGCGAGCCCTGGTGTTCGTCGTTTGGCAAGGGAATTGGGAGTAGACCTTTCCTTGGTTGCTTCCGAGGTAGGAGCCAATCGGATCACCGAGGACGATGTTAAGGCGTTCGTAAAACAAATGATGATGGGTAAGGGAACGGGAAGTGGGCCTGCGGTTCCCCCATTACCCCGGTTTGAGGATCAGGGATCGGTCGAACGAATCCCTTTGAATGCCATTCGTCGTGCAACCGCCAAACACATGGCCCTTTGTTGGAGCCAAATACCCCATGTAACCCAAAATGATTTGGCGGATATAACCGATTTGGAATCTTATCGCAAATCCCAAACGGGTAACGGACCAAAAATTACCGTTACAGCCTTTGTCCTCAAAGCGTTGGCAATTTCTCTTAACGAATTTCCGCATTTTAATTCGAGTTTAGATTTAACTAACAATCAAATTATACTCAAAAAATATGTTCATATTGGTGTTGCTGTAGATACTGAAGGTGGACTATTAGTGCCTGTTCTTCGTGATGTAGACAAAAAATCCGTTAATCAATTGGCAACAGAAGTAAATGAAATTGCAGATCGGGCCAGAACGAAAAAACTTGCCAGCACCGAACTTGCCGGGGGAACTTTTACCCTTACCAATTTGGGTGGAATTGGTGGGACTGGCTTTACCCCAATTGTGAATTGGCCAGAAGTCGCCATTCTTGGGTTGTCCCGTGGCCGGGTAGAGTTTGTTTCCAAAGGCAACCAGCCCGAGGCCAGATTAATGATGCCTTTATCGTTATCCTACGATCATCGCGTAGTGGATGGTGCTCAGGCCGCCCGTTTCCTAAGGCGTGTTGTTGGTTTGCTGGAAAATCACAATAACCCAATCCTTCATAGCTAATTCCAATGGTTTTGTTGTTTACCTAAACCCTATCGTTTTTGGTGCAAAATGGTGAAGATTGTAGATGTGGATTTAGCTGTCTTGGGTGCGGGTCCTGGAGGTTATGCGGCGGCATTCCTTGCTGCGGATCACGGTTTGAAAGTTGCGTTGATTGATGCCAGAAACCTGCCCGGGGGAACTTGCCTACATGTTGGCTGCATTCCTTCCAAAGCGCTGCTCCATACTGCAAAATTGATTCAGGAAGCCAAAGACGCTGCCATTCATTTGGGAGTGGAATTCGGTTCCCCTAAAATAAATCTGGATAAAATCCGCTCCCATACCCGTGGCGTGGTTGAAACCTTAAGTAAAAGTTTGGGCAAACTTTCTGGTGCCCGAAATATTACTTCCATCGAAGGAAAAGGCCGATTCTTGGATGGGCACACCATTCTTGTGAATAATGATACTCAAGTTACCTTTAATCATGCCATAATTGCTACCGGTTCAAGCCCATTCATTCCTGAGGCATTCAATATAGGCTCACCCAAAGTGATGGATTCTACAGGGGCACTTAAATTGGAGGAAGTTCCCGAAAAACTTCTAATCGTGGGGGGTGGATATATTGGCCTTGAGATGGGTTTTGTATATGCATCTTTAGGTAGCCAAGTGACAGTTGTTGAAATGACCGATGGTCTCCTCCCAGGAGCAGATCGGGATTTGGTACGGCCCTTGCAAAAACGGCTTGAAGGGATTTTTGACCGAATACTGCTTAAAACCAAAGTTACTTCGGTTGTGGAAACGGCTCAGGGGGTTAGTGTTACGATAACCCATGCCGATGGGAAATCAGAATGTATTGCCGTGGGACGAGTTCTGGTTTCCGTTGGCAGACGCCCTAATTCAACGAATTTGGGATTGGATAAAGCTGGTATCATTCCGAATTCCCGTGGGTTTATAGAGGTGGATGACCAACGCCGAACTATGATCCCCCATATTTATGCCATAGGCGATGTAACGGGTGACCCCGGGCTTGCCCATAAAGCCACGGTGGAAGGTAAGGTTGCCGCAGAATCCATTTTGGGCGAGGCGGTGGCATATGATTCCATCTCGGTTCCCGCCGTGGTATTTACGGATCCTGAAATTGCCTGGGCAGGGTTGACCGAAACCGAAGCCCTAAAATCAGGCCGCAAAATTAAAAAGGCAACCTTCCCATGGTTAGGCTCAGGTCGGGCGCTAACCATTGCTCGTACTGAGGGTATGACGAAACTCATTGTGGATCCCCTAACCGACAGGCTTTTGGGCGTTGGTTTGGTGGGGGCAGGGGCTGGGGAATTGATTGGCGAGGCCATGGTGTTATTGGAAATGGGAGCAACCAGTCAAGACTTGGCGCTTACCATGCATGCGCATCCCACACTTTCGGAAACCTTAATGGAAGCTGCCGAAATTCTTCACGGAAAATCGTCTTATGTTTTACCAATGAAAAAGTAGTGAACAATCATTGGATACTCAAAAAAACATTTTATAACCTACGAAAAATGGGTTTTGTTGTGATTTTTAATCCAATGGATATAAACTCAGTATGCGTTCACGGGTTTTTGAGATTTTAGTTGACACGGGTTGGTCTTTCCAGCGATACCAGCTGGCATGCAGTCACCCGACATACTTTCGGAAACGGAACACGATCTCGAGACTTTACTCAGATGTGCCAGGGAGGAGATCCGTTTCCTTCGTAAA
>SYLG01000048.1 GCA_005808665.1 Planctomycetia bacterium
CAGTCTCTCGCCAATCAGGATCAAACGCCTTGAAACAGAACCTGTAAAGAGGATTTGTAGTCCCGACTTTTGCAGCCTGATTTAACTTTTTTCCGGGAAAAACACGGTTTTCATGGTCCCAACTGCGTAACTTGGGTTAACCGTCGATAAGCCAAAGTGGCACAAACCGAGGAGGATGCTGGGAAAAGTGCAACGAAATTAGCCTAATCGTCCATAAATCAAAGCGTTGGCAACAATGGCTCCGATTTCAGGCATCGATCAATTTGTCGAATTGCCTGCCTCAGCCGATGTTCATTTTCCACCAAAGCCAACCTCAAAAAACCTTCACCCGCCTCACCAAATCCACCTCCGGGGCTTACAGCGACCTCTGCCTCATCAAGAAGTTTCATCGAGAAATCGATGGAATTCATCTTTTGTTGCCATTCGGAAGGGTATTTTGTCCAAACAAACATGGTTGCCTTGGGGGATTGCGTTTCCCATCCAATTCGGCGCAATCCATCCACCAACACATCCCTTCGGCTTTCATATTCCTTTGCTTGTTTGATTACAAAATCCTCACAATCGCGAAGTGCAATGATCCCGGCAATTTGAACCGCTGAGAAAATGCCATAATCGTAATATCCCTTGATGGTAGCCAATGCTCGAATCATCTCGGGATTTCCGGCACAAAATCCCAATCGCCACCCGGCCATGTTGTATCCCTTGGACATCGTGGTGGTCTCCACTCCGACATCCTTGGCACCTGGAACGCTTAGAAAACTGGGGGCAATATATCCGTCGAAGCAGACATCCCCATAGGCAAAATCATGGATCACAATGAATCCGTGCTTTTTTGCCAACGCCACCACATCAACAAAAAACGCCTTTTCCACCACAGTGGTGGAAGGGTTGTGGGGGTAATTGATAATGAGAACCTTTGGTTTGGGATAAAGGTGTTCTGCCATATGGGCAATATTTGAAAGGAATTGATCAGGTTTGGTTGCATCCAAACTGATCACATTCCCCGAAGCCAACATGACCGAATACACATGAATGGGGAAACTTGGGGCCGGAACGATAGCAGTATCACCAGGACCCATTAATGCCAAACACATATGGCTAAAGACCTCTTTGGATCCCAAACCTGCAATTATCTCGGTATCACAATCCAGTTTTGCGCCATGGCGACGCTCATACCTAAGGGCAACCTCCCTACGGAGGTTTCTAAGCCCATTAGCTACTGAATAGCCATGATTCCGTTCATCCCGGGCAGCTTCCACCAACTTGTCAACCACCTGAGGTGCTGGAACATCACTTGGATTGCCCATTCCAAGGTCGATAACATCGATTCCGGCCCTTCGTTTTTGATATTTCAAAGCGTTTATTTTGCCAAAAAGGTAGGGGGGCAACCTTTTAACCCTGTCGGCAACCTGAATTTTGAAGGGAAGTTGGGGTGTGTTGGGTTCAGATTGCATGGCTGGAAATTGGCCTTAATCATCTCATGGTTGGGACTTGTTCAATCCAACAAGTCTATTTGGCATTATCGGCAAACGCGCTAGACCCTGCCACGAAAAATCACCCTTGTTTTGCGGATTACCCCCCAGATGAGGTGAAAGGACCAAAGTTGGCTTGCATAATAAGCCAAAAAGGGGAAGGAACTTTTCATGTCCAAACCGGGTGGGGATTTCGGAACTGGGTTTTATCCCGAAACCGCAAATAACCATGATTGGCCCAGTGTGCGTCAATTCAATGTCTTTTTGGCGAATCGCCTGGGAGGGATGCTCAGTATTGTCAAACGGGTTGAAAATACTTCCCTGAAAATTGTCTCCCTAATGGTAATCGACTCAGCGGATTGTGCCATCATCCGAATTGTGTTGAGTGACCCGGCCAGGGCCAAGGAAATTTTCCAACAAGCAGACCTTTCTGTTACTGAAAGTGACCTTTTGGTAGTTCGATTACCCGAAAACGATCAACCCCTTTTTTCCATTTTCAAAGAACTGCTTCAGGCCGAAGTCAACATTGATTATGCCTATCCCCTCATGGTTGGTCCAAAAGGAAATGCGGCACTTGCCCTCCATGTGGAAGACCTTGAATTGGCGGCAAAAACCCTACAAAAGGCCGGTTTTGACCTCTTCACGGAAGACGACCTGGCAATGGGCGATTTATTATCCTGAACCCCTTGGCCTCAAAGGGATAAGGCGTCAATTTCCAAAGCCATTAAAAGGCGATTAACCTTTTGGGAGCTTGGCCTTTTTCCAGGATCGGGATGAGTCATTTGCTGGCAGAGATTTCCCATTTTTTTCATCAAGGCCTTTGGTCCAACCTGACGATTCCCTTGCTGTTGGTCCAAAAACCTTTTCATGCAAGTCCCCAAAGCAAAAATGTCAGTGGATGGGTGCCAATGGAAATTTCCAAGGCATACCTCCGGGGCCAGGAAACCTGGGGAATAAATCGGACCCAAAAAGGTAGAACCAATGGGTTGGCCTAGACCAAAATCAATCAGGTACGCCTGATTATCGGCAATTAGGAGATTTTCAGGTCGTATATCTCCGTGAACAAAACCTGATCGGTGCAACACGGAAACCATGCCGACAATTTCCTGCAATCGGCCCAACCAATAAACCGGATCTTCATGATTCGCTAAAAGAAGCAAGCTTTGGAACTTTTTCCAGGGGAACACCAAATAGGGGGTATCGCACATTACATCCCGATAAATGGGTTGGAGCAACCCGGTACCGGAAAGGGACGCCAGGATCTTTGCCTCGTTCCGGATCAAATGGATCCCTTCCAGGTCAGTCCCTATACATCCTTTCCAAAAAACGATGGTTGAGGCATCCGAAGTCAAGGCTTTAAAAGATTGAACCGGACCAAAGGCATGGATGTTTTCCAAAACCAGAAACCGGCCAGGCAGCATTCTGTTTTCCGGTGGCATTGGGTTACGATCGCCCTCTGAAATCCTAATTCTTTCAATAGGAAAATTTTTTACCACAAAAAACCGGGTAAACGCCATAGGGATGTCCATTGCAATGAAAAAGGATACCTCCAAATCCGTGTATTGCATTGCAACTTTGGACACCAAAGGACCCGACGCCAAATTTGTAGCAGATTTGTTAAAAAAATGGGGCCATCGGGTGGTTTTGGTAGATGTGGGCACCCAAAACCCTCCCACCGTTTTTCCCGACCAACTAAGGGACACCTTGGCCGATACCAGCCTTTTTGCAAACCAATCCCGGGCGGAAGCCATCGAAACGATGTCGGCTGGTTTAACAAAATTCCTGGTTCAGGAAGAAAAAGGCGGAAGGTTGGCCGGCGTCATAGGAATGGGTGGGTCCGGGGGCACCGCCTTGATTTGCCCCGCCTTTCGGGCCCTTTCCATTGGTATACCCAAAATCATGATTTCGACGGTGGCAAGTGGCGATACCAAGCCCCATGTTGGCACCAGCAACATTTTCATGGTGTTTCCAGTGGTCGATGTAGCTGGCTTAAATCGGGTCTCAAGGTTGATTTATGCCGAGGCGGCCGGTGCCATGGCGGGGATGCTGGACCACCCATTTTCCCAAGAAACCCAAAAGGGAAAAACGGTTGGAATCACCATGTTTGGGGTTACTACCATTTGTGTAACCCAAATACGGCTTTTGTTGGAAAAATTAGGTTGGGAATGCTTTATATTTCACGCAACAGGAACTGGCGGCAGGGCAATGGAATCTCTTGTTTCCTCTGGCCTCCTGGACGGTGTCATTGACCTTACCACCACCGAAATTGCCGACGAAATTGTCGGCGGGATTTTCCCCGCCGGCCCGGATCGTATGGATGCCATCCTTAAGGCTGGCATACCTTACATTTTGAGTTCTGGGGCTATGGATATGGTTAATTTTGGACCCATTGAATCGGTCCCTGCACAGTTCAAACATCGGAAATTGCACAAACATAACAACCAAATCACCCTTATGAGAACCACCGTTGAGGAAAACCAATTGGCAGGAAGGTGGATTTCCACAAAATTAGCCAAAAAAAAAAGTCCTTGGAAGGTAATTTTACCCATGGGTGGAGTGTCGGCACTGGATGCCCCGGGCATGCCCTTTGAAGACCAAAAAGCAAATGTTGCTTTTGTGGAAAGCCTGGAAAGTGGTCTTGAATCCCTTTCCGGCCGGGTAGTTCGGGACCAAAGGCATATCAATGACCCTGGCTTTGCCCAAGCGGTTGTTAGCCTGTTTTTGGAAATGTATGAGCAAGGAAAGTAAGGAGAAATTGGAATGGATCGCAAAGATATCCTTGACCGCTTCCGGTCCAAAAGACGGGCAGGATTTCCCATCGTTGGGGGAGGGGCCGGAACAGGCTTGAGTGCCAAATGCGAGGAAGATGCCGGAATTGACCTGATTGTGATTTACAATTCTGGCCGCTTTCGCATGGCCGGGAGGGGCTCTTTGGCAGGATTGATGCCCTATGGTAATGCCAATGACATCGTAATCGAATTGGGGCACGAAGTCCTACCTGTTTTAAAGCACACTCCCGTCTTGGCGGGTGTCTGTGGGACCGACCCTTTCATGATCCGTGATGTATTTCTCAAACGCCTCAAGGATATGGGATTTTCCGGGATCCAGAATTTTCCCACGGTTGGCCTGATTGACGGCGTTTTCCGGGTTAACCTCGAAGAAACCGGCATGGGTTTCGGCCTGGAGGTTGAATTGATTGCCCACGCAAGGCGTCTCGATATGTTGACCACCCCTTATGCTTTCGATCCCGAACAGGCAAAGAATCTGGTTCAAGCAGGTGCTGATATTTTGGTAGCGCACATGGGGTTAACGACCAACGGGTCCATCGGTGCAAAAACTTCACGAACCCTCCAGGAATGCGTGTCCGAGATTAACGCCATTGCCAAAGCGGGCAAGCGGATTCGCCCGGATGTCCTGGTCCTTTGCCATGGGGGTCCCATTGCGGAACCAGGGGATGCACAAATGATTCTGGACAGGGTACCAGCCTGCGATGGTTTTTATGGAGCTAGTTCCATGGAAAGACTCCCCACGGAAAAAGCCATTACCGAACAGGTAGCAAAGTTTGGAAAACTCAAGTTTCCCCAGTAATCCAAACCCCGATTTTTGGAGGCAAATCCTGCCAAAACCTTGTATAATTTGGGGAGCAGCAGGAGCATTCATGAGACCCAAAGCAAGGCTAGTTCTTGAAGATGGAACCATTTTCGAAGGACAATCGTTCGGATCCAAAAATTCCTCCACCGGGGAGGTTGTTTTCAACACCAGCCTGGTTGGCTATCAGGAGATCCTGACGGATCCCTCCTACCGTGGCCAAATCGTAACCATGACCTATCCCCAGATAGGAAATTATGGAATCAACCTGGAAGATTCAGAATCGGCAGGGGTTCGGGTCGCCGGGTTTGTTATCCGGGAACTTTCGCCCCTGGCTAGCAATTTTCGATCGCAGGAAACGCTGGAAGCCTATTTGGAAAGGCACAATGTTCCCGGCATTGGCGGGATCGACACCAGGGCTTTGGTTCGGCGGCTTCGGAGTCGGGGATCCATGCGGGGTATCATTGATTCCACCAATCGTACCGACC
Organism: Planctomycetia bacterium; assembly: GCA_005808665.1. GTDB lineage: Bacteria > Planctomycetota > Planctomycetia > Gemmatales > Gemmataceae > SYLG01. The sequence goes on from SYLG01000048.1 coordinate 5,549, forward strand.
AGGAACTTTTGGAATTGGCGAGGAATTCTCCTTCAATGGTTGGTCGGGATTTGGTCCGGGAGGTGGCCCCCACGGAGGCGTCCCATTGGCAAGAGGGATTTCGGGGCCCGTTCATGACCCACATTAAAAAAAGAACCTCCCAATTCAAGGTGGTAGCCCTTGATTTCGGAATGAAAACCAACATTCCTAGGTGTTTGACCCAAGCTGGTTGCACAGTACGCATCCTCCCTGGAACGGCCACCTCCAGTGAGGTTTTGGCCGAAAACCCCGATGGAATTTTCTTGAGCAATGGGCCTGGCGATCCGGACGCTGTAACCTATGGAATCACCACAATTCGTGCTCTTTTGGGCAAAAAACCAATGTTTGGCATTTGCCTTGGGCACCAACTTTTAGCCCTCGCCTTGGGAGCAAAAACCTTCAAACTCAAGTTTGGCCATCGGGGAGCAAACCACCCGGTGCTTAACCAATTGACAGGCAAGGTTGAGATTACCACCCAAAATCATGGTTTTGCTGTCGATCCTGCCACTCTCCCTTTGGATGTGGATGCTACTCATATCAATTTGAACGATCAAACCTTGGAAGGCATCAGGCATAATGGGCACAGGGCTTTCAGCGTTCAATACCATCCAGAGGCCAGTGCGGGCCCCCATGACAGCAGCTACCTGTTTGGAGAATTTGTAAGCCTAATGGTTGCTAATGTTTAGATTGCCAACATTTTGAGGGCTCGAAAATGTACGCACTCGGCTTTTTATTTTTTTTACTCCTTGGATTGCCGGGGGGGGGGGACAAAAATGTTCCAACCAAGGGAACTTTTGTTTTTACGCCCAAAGGGGATCAATCCAAAATCCCCTCTGTTTACAAGCTTGGTGAAAAACAATTCGAATACAAAATGCTTCTTAAGGACCGAAAAGAGAACCTTGGGGTAATGGTCCATGAGGTCACTTTTCCTTCTCCCTATCTGAGCCCGCATCCTGAAAACAACATTATCTGGTGTGAGTTTTACCAACCATTGGGGCTGCAAAAAGGGCCTGGGGTGGTGATCCTTGATATTTTAGGGGGGGATCAGAGCCTTTCCCGTACCATTGCCACCCAATTGGCCCGGCAAGGTATCCACACCCTATTCATGCAATTGGCCTATTATGGGCCAAGGCGCCCCAAAAACAGCAAACTTAAACTCCTGAGCACCAACATTTTGCAAACGGTCAATGGAATCCAACAAAGTGTCCTCGATTTGCGCGTTGCGGCAGCATTTTTGGAATCAAGGCCAGAGGTTGATCCAACACGAATTGGGATTACCGGCACAAGCCTTGGCAGTTTTTTTTCCGCACTTGGTGCGGAAACCGAATCACGATTCAGTCGATGTTCCATCCTTCTGGGGGGGGGAGGTTTTGTGGACGGTTTCTACGATCACCCCGATGCGGCACTTTTTCGCTTTGTTTGGGAAATTGTGGGGAATTCCAAGGCCAGGGCCAAGGAACTTTTAGCTCCCTATGACCCCATTACCCGAGCCCATGAATTGAAAACAAAAAAACTCCTTATCATGGCAGCATCAAAGGATGAAGTGGTTCCACCATCGATGGCAACCGCCCTTTGGGAAGCGAGTGGCAAGCAAAAAATCATTTGGTTTGAGGCGGGGCACTATTCGGCAATCCTTCATTTGCCGGTTGCAATTGGTGAAATTACAAGATTGATGAAAGAATAAGGATCAGGGTTTTTGCCCTGATCCTTTGGTTATTGCACCCACCAATACAAAATGAAGCCTTTGGAATTACCGTACCCCAAAACTTTTTAACCACCCGACCGGTTGAATTTCTTCCGATCATTTTCACGCAAGAACAGTTTGCGCATACGGATTTGCTTGGGAGTGATTTCCACAAGTTCATCCTCCTCGATGTACTCAAGGGCCATTTCCAGGGAAAACTCCCTGGGCGGTTTCAGGGGGGTGTTTTTTTCCGCCCCGGACGCCCGCATATTGGTAAGCTTCTTTTCACGGGTTACATTCACAGTCAGGTCATTGTCCCGGCAATGTTCCCCGACAATTTGCCCCTCGTAAACGGGTTCCATTGGGCCAACAAATAATTCTCCCCGCTCCTGGATGGCCTCGATGGCGTAGCCTGTGGCTTTGGAAGTTTCTGTGGAAATAAGGACTCCCGCCGACCGGCCATCAATCGCCGGCTTGTTTGGGCGATAATCCGCAAAATTGTGGTGCATAATTGCCAACCCTTGGGTTGCAGAAAGCATTTTCGTTCGAAGCCCGATCAATCCCCGGGCGGGTATGTAAAAATCAATGTGCGTTGCACTTCCGTGGTTTTCCATCTTGACACACTCACCTTGGCGTTCCAGGACGAGTCGCATTACCGCACTGGAATGATCCGAAGGCACCTCGATCACCAGGAATTCATAGGGTTCAAGGGTTTCACCATTAACCTGCTTGGTGATCACCCGGGGTTTGCCTACGGCCAATTCGCAACCCTCCCGGCGAATGGATTCGATAAGCACCCCAAGGTGCAAAAGGCCACGGCCGGAAACAACAAATTCGGATTCCCGATCTCCTGGCCTAACCCTAAGGGCCACATTGTGTTGCAATTCTTTTTCAAGCCGGTCCCTTAACTCGCGACTTGTCATGGGCTTACCGCATTGGCCCACAAAAGGAGAATCATTGACCCGGAAAACCATATCCAAAGTAGGCTCGTCAATGGTTAAGGGAGGGAGCGCATTTGGTTTGTCGATTTCACAAATCGTATCTCCGATGTCTGCATCATCGATTCCCACTATGCAACAAATATCCCCTGCCTTCATTTCCTCAACTTCCCGGCGGGCAAGCCGATCAAATTCGAGCACCTGGGCAACGGTATCATTAAATACTGAGCCATCCTTTTGTTTGACAACGCTGACTTTTTGGTTGCGGCGGATCTTGCCGCCAAAAATTCGGCCGATGGCAATTTTTCCAACAAAATCGCTGTAGGAAAGGGCCATTACCTGCATCTGCAGAGGAGCATCCGGATCGCCCTTGGGGGGGGGGATGGTATTCAAAATGGCATCAAAAAGGGGCCGCAAATCTTTGGCCGGAACATTCATATCGTTTGTTGCAATTCCCGCTCGGCCTGAAGCATAAATTATGGGAAAATTGGCCTGTTCATCCGTGGCACCCATGTCAATGAAGAGGTCAAAAACCATCGAATGGACCTCATCCACCCGAGCGTCTGGCCGGTCGATTTTGTTGATGATGACAATGGGTTTGAGCCCACAGGCAAAGGCCTTTTTAAGCACAAAACGGGTCTGGGGAAGGGGGCCTTCCGCCGCATCAACCAGGAGAAAAACACCATCCGCCATTCGTAGAATGCGTTCGACCTCTCCCCCGAAATCGGCGTGCCCGGGAGTGTCGATCAAATTTACCTTTAAATCTCCCAAACGAATCGCACAATTCTTGGCCAGAATGGTGATTCCCCGTTCCCGCTCCTGATCGTTGGAGTCCATGATGAGGCCATGCTGGCCACCTTGGAGTTTATCCAGTTCCTCATTGCGAAATAACCCGGATTGCCGAAGCATCTGGTCCACAAGGGTGGTCTTGCCGTGGTCAACATGTGCGATAATCGCAACATTCCTTAAATCCTTGCGCTCCATAACAGTCGGCTATCCTGACATTTCGGTCAAAAAGTGATTATTCCCCAAAAGATACATCCTAGGGAAAAAAGGAGCCCCGGTAATTGAAAAAAATAGGATGATTTGATGATTCACCAATAATTAACAAGGTACAAAGGAAAATCATGGAATTGATCTTGATCCGCCATGCCCAAGCAAAGGATGTGGACGGAAAAAATGTCAAAACGGACTTTGAAAGGCCCCTCACCACAAAAGGGGTAAAACAGGCAATTAACTTGGGCAAATCCCTTAAACGGTTTATTCAACCGGATGCGGTTTTCCTATCCAGTCCCTTGGTTCGAGCGTGCGAAACCACGACAAACCTATGTGAAAAAATCAGTTCGCCTCCCCCAAACTTTGACCTTTGGGCCGAATTGGGAATTCCCATGGCTTTTGACCAAATCAGGAAGTCATTACAAGAATTGAAAGTTACCCAAACCTTCATGGTGGGCCATATGAACGATTTGGCCTTGTTTGCTGCCAAAATCATTGGATGTCCGGCAGAGGCATTGCATTTTCGCAAAGCCGCCGCCGCCTCACTTTTTTGGGAATTGGATTTACGGTGGGGAAAGGGGCGCCTGAATTGGTGGATCAATCCGGAGTGGATTCAGGAAGGGGAATAGTATCCCAAAAATGGGTTAACCGATTAGGCATAATATCCCCTTGGCAAGAGTTTACTTAAAGGGACAAATGCGTTGAAGGGATTCCAGAATTTCACCAGGTTTCCCGGAATCGATCGAATGGGCCGCCAATTCAACCCCCTCCCGCAAACTTGCGGTTTTGCCAATAAGCCACAAACCGGCTCCCGCATTTGCCAAAACAATTTGCCTTGGGGGGTTGTCCTTACCGGATAAGGATAAGGCCGCCATCGCCGCACTTTCTTCCACAGAATTCACCCGAAAAAATTTTGAGGAATGGTTGGGTAATCCAAAATCCGATGCATCCCAAACCATCTCTTCAACCATCCCATTATGGATGTAGCGAACCGAGGTTTTCGCCCCAAGACTGATTTCATCCAGGCCATCGTTTCCATGGACCACTAATCCCCGGTATGTGCCTAGGGCAGCCAAGGCCCTTGCATAGGGGTCGACCCAGTCCGGATAACCAACCCCAATCATTTGAACCCTTGGCAAAGAGGGATTACAAAGAGGCCCAAGGCCATTAAAAATGGTCCTGATCCCCAACCGCCTCCGAATGGATGCCAGTCCTGCCAAACAGGGATGGTGTTTGATCGCTTGGCAAAAAACGATGCCGCATTTGACCAGGATTTCCAAGGCTTGGTCTTGGCCCTCGGGAAATCCAATATTCCAGTGACTAACCAGGTCTGTGCTTCCGCTTGTGCCCGATTGGGCCCGATTTCCATGTTTTACCACTCTGACGCCGGAAGCAGCGATCACCAACCCAACCACAGTACTGATGTTAAAAGTGCTTGCACCATCCCCCCCGGTACCACAGGTGTCCATGATGCCATCCCCAAGGCACCATGGGCGCATGCGAGCCCTCAAAAATTGCGCCCCACGAATAAAGTCCTCAACCCTCTCACCTCTTGTCGCCCATGCCGAAAGTATGGCCATTGCATCACCCATTTCGGGTGTTTCCCCGGTTAGGAAAGCCAAAACCATTTCAAAAACATCATCCTTAATATCTTGTTTCGAAGCCAAGTCCCTCAATAAACCAGACATCCAAACCGGGGCCGGACAGGGTATGCCATGGGAATCGGGTGTCACGGCTAGCAACTCCATTGCTATGGGAACATAAACCAAAGGCGTAAAGGATCCAGTGTACCAATCAGGTGGATTGGGGAATTACCCTTTTTGGATGTTATACTCACCATGGATTTGTTCGCATCAATTCGGGGCAAATTACCATTTGGATCCTATGGGGCATAAAATGAAAAAGTACAGTATGCGTTCACGGGTTTTAGTGCTAAACGGGTATAGGAATAGTAGCCAGGGTCCCGATTTTCTCAACCCTGTAGTGGGATGAGTCGAGGTGAGGGAAGCTTTTTCCTGAAGGATTCGATGCATGATCTGATGTATTCG
>SYLG01000049.1 GCA_005808665.1 Planctomycetia bacterium
ATGGTCCCTTCAAGGGCCAAGCTGGTCCTCTCCTGCATTTTGCACAACATTCCCAAACTGAGAGGTATGCCATACATTTCCCCCAGGAAGGAAACCGTTTTTCGCTTCGAAAAACGGTTTCCTGTCAAGTTGGTAACGAGCGTTGATGTGGGGACCGGTTTGCGCATTGAAACGGGGACCATCTGGGAACAAGAATATACCTCAATTGGGCAATGGGATGGATTTTTTCTTCGTGCCTGCCTTTGTTTTTGGCTTTCTAATCGTTAACCTTGATTGGACCTTCCTTCTTGTTCCTGAGAGTGGATTGGAGACGATAGCTGTCACCCAGAAAAACATCCGTGCATTTTTCCTCTCAGGATTTCGGTTGGGATCGCCAAAATCCCAACCAGCGAGTCACCGCCATCAACACCAGGCTCAAAACGCTTGTCATGACAAACAGTGTTAGGCAAAGGCAGAAAGCGCCGGTGATTTGCTTGGCAGGATCATCCAGCCTCATCATGGCAGGGAAACGCCAACCGATGAGTTCCACGCCAGCGGTGGTGGTTGTTACGATGACAAACGCCATCGGAAGGATGGTAACCCAAGCGTAGACACCCTTGCCATTCTCAAATAGAAGGGTTGTCACCACCGCCAAGGCCAAAACCGCCAACATTTGATTGGCAATGCCAAACATGGGCCAAATGGTTCCAATAGAACCGGTTGAAACCAAAAACCCCCAACCAAGGGTAACGGCAAGCGAAGCTCCGAGGGAACCCGGTAACCAATCCGTTCGTCCCCACGCAGGACGGATTTGTCCGAAAAGTTCCTGAACCAAAAACCGGGCAATGCGGGTTCCCGTGTCAATGGTGGTAAGGATGAACAGAGCCTCAAACATAATGGCAAAATGGTACCAATACTTCCAATAGTTTGTTATTGTTACCTCGGAAACGCCCGCCCGTTCCAAAGGACGGGTCAGGATTTGGGCCATACCCACCGCCAAGGTTACTGCCCCCCCGGTGCGTCCGCGAAGAGTCTCTTCCACCCTTCGTTCCACCTCGGGAAGTTCCAAATGGGAAAGGTCACGGGCCGCCCCCAATTCTTCATGGAGGCGATCCATCTGTGCCTGGTACTTGGGTAATTGGTTGAGGTCCGTATTGATTTCATAGTAAAGCTTCGGGTCGATCGACGCCCCGGCAATGAGGGCAACCAACCCTACCAACCCTTCCATAAGCATGGCCCCATATCCAATGGGCCGAATGCTACTTTCCTTGCTGATCATTTTGGGTGTGGTGCCGCTTGATACCAAAGCATGGAAACCGGAAATGGCACCGCACATGACGCAGATGAAAACAAAGGGAAACATATTTCCCGCAAAGGTGGGACCACCTTGTGCAAACACCGGTTCAATCGGGCGGTGAAGAAGCGGGGGGTTGGCAAGCATCGTTCCAACCACCAATAAGCCAATGGTGCCAATTTTCAGGAAACTTGAAAGGTAATCCCTTGGGCAAAGGAGCATCCAAACCGGGAGGACCGAGGCAACGAAACCGTAGCCACATAAGGCCAGGATGGTTTGGGTTTTATCAAGCGAAAACCAGGATTCCAAAACGGACCCGGGAATGAGGCTTCCCGCCCAAGTCGCAACGAGCACAGCGAGGCCCCCACCAATGGAAGCCTCAACCACCGCTCCAGGGCGGATTTTGTACATGTAAAGCCCCACCAAAAGGGCAATGGGAATTGTGCAGGCAATGGTGAAAACACCCCAGGAACTCCCAGGGATGACTTGCACCCCACCATTGGGCAAAACCACCGATTTTGTGGAGGGTTCCAGGGCTTGTTCCGGTAACTTTCCCGATTGGGGCAAGCCTAATAAAAACGGTTCGGATCGGTGGATAGGATCGGTTCCTTTGGCGAGGACAACCCTGGTTCCTCCCGGGATGCGATAAATCTCCCTTTGGGTATTCGACCGGGAACCATCCACCAAAAGAGTACCCTCTTTGGGCAGAATGATTACCGTTCCCCTGGGAAAAGTAACCTCCTCTCCCCCCAAGGCTTTAACCACAACGAATCCAAGCCCTGCCAAGGCAATTATGACGATTGCCAGGATGGCTAAAGCAACCGCCCGCCAAGCCCAGGGGCCAAGAGCGATGCGGGTCAATTCGGCAAGGGATTTGCCATCGTGCCGCACAGAGGCGGCGAGGACGAGCATATCCTGAACGGCCCCGGCAAGGCAAACGCCAATGAGAAGCCACAATAGCCCTGGGGCATACCCATATTGCAGGGCAAGCACGGGACCGATCAGGGGGCCCGCCCCGGAGATGGCCGCAAAGTGATGCCCGAAAAGAACCCACTTATTGGTTGGGTGGTAATTTTGACCATCATCCAGGCTATGGGCGGGAGTTCTTCGAGAATCATCAAGGCAGGCCACTTTGGCAGCAAGGAATGCAGAATAATACCGATAGGCAATGGAAAGTATCAAAAGGGCGGCAAGCATCACCGGAAGGGCGTGCAAGATGACCCTCCCATCGGGAAGTGTTTGCCAGAATTCAAATCCCATGAAAGATCACCTCATAAAAGCATGATAAGGGATTCGTTAGATGCAAATCTTTAGGTCGCAATGGAGGCAAGCTAATCGGATGCGCCAAGAGATTCCAGAAACCGGCCATGCGTGGGAAAACGAACGATCATTAGGGTTAGTAAACAAAGGGTAACACCAAGGAGGATCCCCTTCTCCAGGTTGGATTTCACCAGGGTGAAAAAGATAAGGTTGATAAAGGCAGGCCCCTCCAATGTGGCATAGGTAATTATCCAGGACCAGGTTGCATGTTTGGCCAACTGAAGGGGATCCGAAGAAGGCTTTTTTATCGAGGATAAAGAAAACCCAACTCCCAGGGAAGTGGATGTTAAAGCCATTGCCAGCGTAAAATGTACCCAATTGGGTTCATGGTCGATTTCCCGAAAAGGAGAGAGAATCACAAAAATAACAATGGCGGTGGCGACCCCCATCATCAAAACCGAACAGATGATTTGCAGGATTTGGAGGTGGGACTTTCCACTTGGGGAGTCCAGCCAAGTCCGGATTGCGTAGGAGCTTGCCATTGGATCCGACATGATTGCATTTCCTTTTCAGGGACAGAGTAATCCCCAAACCATGCTTTCCAAAAAACCAACGGAGCGGACGAAAGTTGGCAACGCAATCAGAGGTTAACCTTGGTTTGAGGCATGGGCAAATTCTTCATCAATGCGCTTCATCTCATCGGTTTCACGCTTCGACTGCCACCAAGCCCAGGCGACGGCCAAAAGGGAAACACCAAGGACCGCAATGCCAATGGTCCAGCGGGCGTCCATGTGCGTTCCATCCTTGAGATTGAAATTGATCACGGAAGGCAGGATTAGCAGACTAACCATGTTCATGACCTTGAGAAGGGGATTGATGGCAGGTCCTGCCGTATCCTTCAGGGGATCACCCACCGTGTCACCCGTAACCGAAGCTTTGTGGGTTTCTGACCCTTTGCCGGAGGTTGCCGTTTTGGGTTGATCCTCGATGGTTTTTTTGGCATTGTCCCATGCCCCACCGGCATTGGTCATAAAAACCGCAATCAATTGGCCGGTGACAATCATGCCAGCCAGGTAGCCGCCCAATGCCCATGGCCCCATTGAGAAACCGATTACGACCGGGGCAAAAATGGCAAGGAGACCTGGACCAATCAGTTCTTTTTGGGCGGTTGAGGTGCAAATGTCCACAACCCGGCCATAGTCAGGCCGTTTGCGACCCTCCCAAATGTCCTTGTCACGGAATTGGAGGCGACATTCGTGGACAATGAGGAAAGCGGCCCGGCCAACCGCCCGAATCGTCATGCTGGAAAACAGGAAGGGAACCGCTCCCCCAAAAAGCATCCCGATAAACACATAGGGATCGGCCAGATTGAGGCGTTGTGCCCCACGGAGAAACTCTTCAATCGAAAGCCGGATGATGGCGTCCTCACCCTTTCCGGTTGCCGCAATGGCGATGAAACAGGCAAAAAGGGAAACCGCTGCAAGGACGGCTGAGCCGATGGCGATACCCTTGGTGATGGCTTTGGTGGTGTTACCCACGGCATCAAGGTCGGCCAGAATTTGCCGGGCTTTGCGATAGGATTCCGCATCCATATGGTCGGGATCGGACGGTGCCAAAGGCTGATTGTTGGTATCCCGATTGAAACCCATCTCCCCAATGCCGGAAGCGTTGTCCGCAACGGGGCCAAACACATCCATCGAAATAATGTTACCCGTGAGGGTCAGCATTCCAATGCCGCAAAGGGAGACGCCGTAGGCAATGAAAATAGGATTATTCGTATCGGCAAAGGTGAGAACCGAACCAAGGAGAGCCCCGGCAATGATCATGGTGGTCCACACAGCGGATTCATACCCCAGGGCAAGGCCCTGAATGATGTTGGTGGCATGGCCGGTGCGGCAAGCTTTGGCAAGGGTTTTTACGGGTTCGTGTTCGGTGCTGGTCCAATAATCCGTGCAACGAAGCAGGGCCAAGGCCAAAACGATACCGATCAGGCAGGTAATAATCGGTCGATAATCAAAGCCCTCGTAAATGGGCATTATTTTCTGGGCAAGTTGCACCATGGTTGCACCCGGGGCAACGCCTGATTTTTCCGTCTCTTTTACGGGTGATTTGCAAATCTGGCTTTGCTTGGACTCGTCAAGTTTTTGGTAAAGGCCATACACCTGGTTGATGTAGGATTCCTGGATTGCATCCAGTTTCTCGGCTTCGGTGGAATTCCCGGCTTTACGGAATTTGGTCAGTTCCTTTTCAAACTGGTTCTGGGAGTCGGCGGTACGGAAATTGATTTTACCCGCTTCCTCGCCGGCGGCTAACCGGAGGGCGGAAACAAACTCCGCTTCCCGGTACAACCCACGCTTGATGGCTTCCCGGACTATGTAATGGCCTGAAGGACGCAGGTAAATAGTTCCCATGATGCAAATGGCAATGGCGGAGAATACGGCCCCAAACTTGAAGGACCTAACCAAGGCCCCCATGGCGGCCTTGACTCCTTCAGATTTTCGGGCCCGAACGCGACTGGTAGAAATAATGTCTCCAACCACCCCAATGGCATGAACCAGAAGGGGGAAGATCACACCCATGTGCCCAAAGCTGGCAAGTCCCAAAATCAACGCGGCAACCATGGTTACCTCGTAGCTTTCAAAAATGTCAGCCGCCATCCCGGCGCAATCGCCCACATTGTCGCCTACATTGTCGGCGATAGTTGCAGCATTCCTTGGATCATCCTCTGGAATACCGGCCTCAACCTTGCCAACCAGGTCGGCACCCACATCCGCGGCTTTGGTATAGATTCCCCCGCCAACACGCATGAAAAGGGCCAAAAGTGTGCCCCCGAATCCAAAACCGAGCAATACCTCAAAGGCTTTTTCACCAAAGTAAAGGAAAATCAGGGTGCCACCAAGGAGACCAAGGCCATCCGTAAGCATGCCGGTGATCGTGCCCGTCCGGTAGCCAATGATCAGGGCCTTGCCAAAACTTTCACGGGAGGCGGCGGCCACTTTGACATTGCCAAGAGTAGCCATCCGCATACCGACAAAACCGACGAGTCCGGAAAAAAGGGAGCCCATTAAAAAGGCAATTCCCCGGCCAATGGCCACCTGTTTTTCCACGAAATCTTCGGGCCTATCCCAAGGCCATTTGGCAACAACCAGGATGGCTGTGATGATGGCGATAAGAATGCCCACCACGCGAAATTGCCGAAACAAATAGGCATTCGCCCCATCACGAATGGCTTTGGCGATTTCCTGCATGGCTTGGGTGCCATTGCCATTGGCCAGCACATATTTGGTTAGCCAAAAGGCGTATCCCAAACCGGTAAAGGCCACGACAATATTGGCCAAAAGGGCAACCCGTTCGCCCATGGAAAAGGCGGGATTGGTGAAAATGCCAAAAGGGGTCCAATCGGAACTGGATTGGGTTGTGGCAAATAGTCCAATGCCTTGGGAACCCATGAGCCCCAAGACAAGAAACGCCGCAGAAAAAAGTAACCAACGATTGGCTGCCCGTTTTTGGAGCCGCTCAATTACACCAAGTTTCCGCATGGGGAAAGGAACCTCATGGAAAAAATCCACCCACGCTGGAGCATCGTTTCCGCAGGGGAGGTGGAAAAATGTTCAGTTCGTGGCATGCCCAGCTTGGAAAGGTGGAACCCCCGATTCATTCGGCAAGGCTCAAAAATCCAAGTTCCGGGATTCCCCGGAATTGCGTGTCCACATCTAAGGAAATGTTAGTGAAGAAAGAATTAGAGGCTAGCGATACCCAAGAACCAATTGGAAAGATTTACCCCAACCTCGTTTTCCCACATTTTGAGCAATTTTTTATAAAGCGGACCGGGCCAGGGCAACTTTTTTCCCTCGAAAGAACTTACCCCAGCCACCCCAAAGAGTGTCCCCGTGAGCATAACCTCGTCGGCACAGGCGACTTCATCGGGATATACTGGGCCTTCTACCCAATTTATTCCCATTTGCAACAGCATAAGATGAATGTGGGCATGGGTGATTCCAGGCAAAATGGAGGAACGGGGAGGACTTTTGCAGGTGTTCTCCTTTACCAATAAAACATTGGCCGCTGCCGTTTCTGTGATTTGGCCCTGAATGTTTTGAATCAAAGCCAAGCTGCCTGGTTCCAGGGCCTTGGCTTCGCGCTCCGCTAGCCACCAATGCAACCGGCTTCGGGTTTTCAGGCCAACGGGGACCGACTCCATGGGAACCTGTCGGGTGGCTACCAACCGTAACCTTGCCCCCGATTCAAACCAGCTTGCATACCGGGCTTTTGGGACGGGAAAGGTGTGGACAATGAGAGTCGGGTTCCCATCTCCAAATCCACCAGGTTCACCCAAGTAAAACCCAACCGGACCAGGGGTCGCCAACAGGACAACCGCCAATTCGCTTTTAGGCCCCCAAACAGGGCGATTTCGTTCGATGGCCTCCAGGACGATTTCACCAAGGGTTTGAGGGGTAATTCCTGTTGGAGGTGGAATTTCCGCCCTAAAGCAATTCATGATAAATCGATCAATGTGTTCCTCCATCAAAAAAGGCTTCCCTTGGAATGTGCGGATCATATCGGTGATTGTGGAACCCTGCACGAACCCTGCATCATGAAGCGAGATGTGAGCTTGTTTGACTGGAATCCAATGGGGATGGTGATAAACAAAAGGCTCGGCATGGGATTCTTTGGATTCAGTCATTAAACCACCTTGGAAAGCATGTTTGACAACAGTTCTACCGATCTTTTGGTCGCTCCTTGTTGGCTTTGAACAAATTGGCGGGCTTTGAGACCTCTGGTTTTTTGTCGGTCTGGTTGATTCATTTGAGATTGTAGTTTAATCAAGAGGTCTGCCTGGTCAATGACCAGGTCCGCCATGTCTCCCGCCACCAAGGCATTGGCAATGGCTTGAAAATTCCAGACATGGGGACCAAAGATTGGGACCAAGCCAATGGCAGCGGGTTCGATCATGTTTTGGCCACCCCGTTTGCCATCAAGGCTGCCCCCAACAAAAGCAAAGTTTGCCAGATTCCAAAGTATTCCGAGTTCGCCAATCGTGTCCATAAGGGTAAGGGGTTCCGCCTCACCCGGTTGCTCCCCTAATGATCGGCGGGGGCATTTCAGTCCCAAGGATCGGGCAAACTCCGCAATTTCCCCTCCTCTGGACGGGTCCCTTGGGACGATTGCCATCCGTAAATGGGGAAAGTTTTTTCGAAGCGTTTGAAATACCTCGATCCCGATCTTTTCTTCGGGAGGCTGGGTAGACCCCATAACCCAAAGCATTTCGGAATCCCGTATTTTCAGGTATTCCCGGAGGGATTGGATTTTGGATTGATCCGTAGCATGGGAAGCATGGTCAAATTTGACAGACCCGGTTACAAGAATTCGTTCGTTTGGGACCCCTAAAGTTTCCAGAGCTTGGGCATGGTCGGGTTGTTGAACCGCCCATTTGTCCACTTTGGCCAAAAGCCACCCCACCAAATGCCGGAAGGTGCGCCACCGTTTGGTGCTTTTTGGACTCATCCTTGCGTTGATCACAGCAAGCGGGATTCCCCGACCCTTGGCGATGGTCATAAAGTTGGGCCAAAGTTCGCTTTCTGCCAAAACAATGAGGTTCGGCCTGATCGCATTTAAAGCCCGGTTGACAGCAAAAGTGAAATCAAAGGGAAAAGGGAAGGGTAAATAAGCATTATGGCGTTTGAGAGCCTCCAGCATCCCAGAGTCTGTGGAGCAGGACACAACGCAAGAGACATCGGGTCGTAAAAGGGTAAACTCCCTAAGTACGGTTTCAAGGAGGATGATTTCCCCGACGCTAACCCCATGAAACCAAACAACGGATCCTTTTGGTCGCACGGGAAGCCCGCCAGCAATCAGGCGGGTTGGCAATAATTTGCGCCGATGGGATCGTGCCAATAACCATGGCAGGGTCACGATGAGTCCCAGGAAATAGATTCCGTTTAAAATCCAGCCCATGGGGGGCCCTTCCGGGGAGGATTCCAGCCTTAGGCGTGTTGTTTCATACAGCAGTTTTTATGTTTTTTACCGCTTCCGCAAGGGCAAGGATCATTTCGGCCCACCTTTACCCCAAAATTGCGAACGGTTTCCACCTTGGGAGGTGTATTTTGTCCGGGAAGGGGTTCCCGCCCCTGATTTTGCGATTGGGCAGCGGCTGCTGCCTGTTCTGCGGCCGCCTGGGAATAGATCGATGGGCTGTCTTCATGTCGTGTAGTATTGATGACCCAAATGCTTTCCTCATAGCCTTCTGCTTCTTCCATGCGAAAGACAAGTTCGCTGGTTCGTTCGATGACGCCTGACCACATCGCCTCAAACTCGCGCATACCTTCGCGTTTGTAAACGATTTTCGGGTCTTCCTGGGCGTAGCCCCTAAGGCCTACGGCTGAGCGAAGCTGGTCCATGGCGTAGAGGTGATTTTTCCAGGCCGAATCGAGCTGCATGAGCACCAGGTGGCGCTCCATGGTTTTCATTTCGGGTCGATAGGCGTTGTCAAATTCATTAAGCAATAGTTGGCGAATGGCATCGGCCGGGCGACCCATGAATTGTTCGGCGGTTATCTCAAGGGCCAAGCCATCACGGGCCAATTCTTCCAACTCATTAACATCGGATTGCTCCGGTGTTTTTGCCCCGGCCAGGATCTCCAATATGCGTTTGTCTACCGCTTCCGGGTGAAGGGGGGGGAGGTTTGCTTCACTAATGCGCAGTAATTCCTTGCGAACTTTTTCCGCAGACTCGGTGAGGACCAGTTCAATATTCAGGTCTGCCGCACCCCTTGGGAACCGGACCTGTGCCCAATGGGCCAGGTCCTCACGCCGGGTTTGGCCAGATTCAGGCATGAATTGGGCCATGCCGGCATTCACGGGAAACTCCACATCCTTGGTGCGGTACAGATTCCTGAGGCTTTCCCTGAGGATTTTGGTCGCAACATCCATGTTTACTTCGAAGAATTTTTCCTGATCCAGTTTGAGGCGATAACTCAAGCCTACCCAATTGCAAAGCGTTGCGGCAGCAAAGTTTTTTTCGAGGAACTGGTTGCCTTGCGAGAGATCGACTTTTTCAATGGCGGCCTCGGCCTTGGGAAGCAAATCGTCAAGTAATCCGTCCTTGCCGATTTTTTTGAGGGCAACCTCACTGATTTCAAGGTCGTAGCGCCGTTTGAGCATCATGCTCAGTGCTTGCCAGTTGTATTCTGACTCTTCTTCGCCTCCAAGGTTTTCTTCGATCAAATCATTTACATGGTCAAAACTCAAGGTTTTGGCCCGGGTTCGTGCCGTATCTTCCGCGGATTCGGCGTTACATCCCCGAAAGTCTTTCCCGGAAAATTCGATACCCAACCGCTCGGAGGCAAATTTGGCGTAACAATCAAATCCGTAATCGGGCTTGAGGAACATGTTGGCAACATTGGCCCCTTGTTTGTCAAGCATATCGAGGATGAGAAGGCGGCAGTTGGTGTCGTTCAGGACTGCCTGGCGATAGGAATAGACCCGGCGCCTTTGCATATCCATGACTTCATCGTATTCGAGGAGGTTTTTCCGTGTTTCAAAATGGCGTTCCTCAACCTTTTTTTGTGATTTCTGGATTTGCCAATTGACCAATTTTCCCTCGATGGGTTCGTTCTCGGGAATCCCAAGTCGTCCCATGATCGAGGAGGCCCATTCCCCATTGAAAACACGCAACAAATCGTCCTGAAGGGACAGGTAAAAACGGCTTGAACCGGGGTCACCCTGGCGGCCCGCACGGCCACGAAGCTGGTTGTCCACCCGCCGACTGTCATGGCGTTCCGTCCCGAGAACATGCAAGCCACCATTTCCGGCAACCTGTCGTCCTTGTTCCTTCATCTGCTCCTTGGTTTCAATATCCCCGACCAATTGCTTCCAAACCCCTTCGGGGACTTCCAGGCGTGTGGGATATTTGTCCTTAAGCCTTGCCCAAGCAAGGGTCTCCGGGTTTCCGCCAAGGATAATATCGGGACCACGACCTGCCCTGTTGGTAGAAATGGTGACGGCCCCGATGCGGCCGGCTTGGGCCACAATTTCCGCCTCCCTTGCCGCATGTTCAGGCAAGGCGTTCAGCAATTCGTGTTTGATCCCTTTTTGTTTGAGAAGTTGGCTTAATTTGGCCGATTTCGCCACATCCGTGGTGCCGATGAGGACAGGTCGGCCCTCTTTGTGAACCTCTGCCACTTCATCCAGAACGGCTTTCCATTTTTCCTTTTCGGTCCGGAAAATGATGTCGTTGTATTCTTTGCGGACGAGGGGACGGTTGGTGGGAATGGCAACCACATCGAGTTTATAGATCTTCCAAAATTCGTCGGCCTCGGTCATGGCGGTACCCGTCATGCCAGCAAGTTTGCCGTAGAGCTTGAAAAAGTTTTGCAAAGTAATGGTGGCAAGGGTCTGGGTTTCCTCCTTGATTTGGACCCCATCCCGGACATGCTTGGCCTCTACCGCCTGGTGTAGGCCATCGGACCATTGGCGACCAATCATTAGGCGCCCGGTAAATTCGTCGATAATGATAACGCATTTTTCGCCGGTTTCCGGATGGTCCATTACGGCGTATTGCTTGTCCCTGCGGTAAAGATGGTGAGCCTTAAGGGCATTGTCGATAAGGTGGGGCCACTCCATATTGCCTGCAGTGTAAAAACTTTCGACACCAGCGATTTTTTCGGCTTCCCGGGTTCCCCGATCGGTAAGGTGGACGGAATGCTCCTTTTCCTTGATTTCAAAGTGGACCCCTTGAAGGGTATCTTCCCCGGGCTTGGGCAGAGGCAAGGGCGGAAGGCCTCCCCCTTGAGTAGATTCTGCGTGAAGGAGAGCCGGGTCAACAATGGTTTCCCCTTTGGCCTTTGCTATATCGCGAAGCTCCTGCAGGCGCTCGATGCGTGCCTTCCGTTCAAGGTCGGTCAGTTTGCGGGCAATTTCATCCGCCTTGGCGAAGCGTGTACGATCGGAGGAACTGGGTCCTGAAATAATCAAGGGAGTTCGTGCTTCGTCAATGAGGATGTTGTCTACCTCGTCGATAACGGCAAAATTAAGGCCCCTTTGGCTTTGATGGGAATGACTAGGGTAGGTGGGATCGCCCCACCGGGCGGGTTTCATATTATCCCGCAGGTAGTCAAAGCCAAATTCGCTGTTGGTGCCGTAGGTAATGTCGCATTCATAGGCTTTGCGCCTGGCCGTGGGATCCATGTCCGATTGGATGAAACCGGCCTCCATGCCCAAACCACGGAAGATGGGTAGCATCCATTCACAGTCACGACGGGCAAGGTAGTCGTTGACCGTGATGACATGGACCCCTTTCCCATCAAGGGCATTGAGGTAGGCGGGTAGGGTTGCTACCAGCGTTTTGCCCTCCCCGGTTACCATTTCGGCGATTTTGCCCCGGTG
Organism: Planctomycetia bacterium; assembly: GCA_005808665.1. Lineage (GTDB taxonomy): Bacteria > Planctomycetota > Planctomycetia > Gemmatales > Gemmataceae > SYLG01. The sequence goes on from SYLG01000049.1 coordinate 11,917, forward strand.
GAGAACGATTCCCCCCACCAATTGGGTGTCATAATGGCGCATTCCTTTCGTTCGTTTTCCGGATTCCCGAACGGCGGCAAACGCTTCGGGCAATAAGGATTCAATAGTGGCGCCGGCAAGGCGTTTTTCCCTCAACCGGGTGGTGGTAAGAGCTAAATCGTCATTGGATTTGGCATTCATCGATGACTCAAGGGCATTGATTTTGGCCAAAAACGATCCCACAATCACATCATGAACGGCACCGGCGCGGTTGGTTCGTTTATACCCTAGTGATTTGACATAGCGTTCGTTTCGGGACCCAAAAACCCCTAAAAGGAGTGAACCTACCCCTTCAGAAAAGCGGTTCATCCATTGATTGAAGCGTTCCCAAAGGGAAAGTTCAAGCTGCGCATTATCCGCCATCCCATTCACTCCAAACAATAAGTCGCACCCAATTCGGAATTGGTCCTATCCCAACCTGCCAAGGGGTTTGGGGTCAAGATCATTGGGCCATCCCGGGCAAAAGTGGGAATGGATCCATTGGGATTTATCTTATTGGATTCCATGATCGCCGAAATGCCAACCCAATGAGGCAAAAGCACCTAATCCACCTATTTTTTCTATGCATGCCAAACTTACATTGTGCTTGCTGTGGCTTGGGTTGGTGGATTGCCTGGCAATGGGATTCAATGGCATGGTGGTTAAAGGAAAATGATTCATAAACAGCGATAATTCGGCCTTCCCGGGCAAATCCTCCACAGAAAAGTCAATTCCCAATGGTATTGCGAAACCTGCCTAAGTGGCCGGTTGACCGGGTGGGCTATTCTTTGCCTTGCCCTTTTTCACGGTCTTGGATTTCGTTTGGAATTGCCAAAGGTTTCTTTGCAGTATTTGATTTGGTGGACATAATTTGGTTGGACGACCAGCTGATTGGGAAAACCCGTCGCTTTAATGCTTGAATTGAGGGCGCAATCCTGTCCTGGCTGTGGGACCTTAGGTCATTTGAACCAGTGGAATCCCGTCTCCTTGAACCAAGAAAATTACCCGTAATAATGGTGGCATGCATCCCTAAGCAAAGAATGGACCTTTCGGGACCAACCGGGGGACCTATCAATAAACAAGGAAGTCAATGGAGGATTTTAGGCATGGGCACCTCTCTTTCGGTGAAGCTTCATGGGGAACATACAAACTTGACAAACCTGAAAACCATTAGAGCGGTTTGTCCTCATGATTGCCCGGACACATGCTCCATGATCATTACCGTCAAGGAAGGGAAGGCAGTTGACCTGCGGGGGGATAAAGGCCACCCGTTTACCCAAGGATTTTTGTGTCAAAAGGTGAATCGCTATCTCGATCGTACCTATCACAAGGACAGGTTGCTTTACCCCTTGCGGCGGGTGGGGCCAAAAGGGACCGGCCAATTTGAACGGATTTCCTGGGAAGCGGCATTAAAGGAAATAGTCTTTCGACTTAAGGAAATTGCCAACTCAGTGGATGGCCCCCAATCCATTCTCCCCTTCAGTTATGGGGGTACCATGGGGAAACTTCAGGAGGCGAGCATTGATCGCCGATTTTTTCATGGGATTGGCGCATCGCTTTTGGATCGAACCATTTGCGCCACGGCGGGGACGGTTGGTTGCGACATGACCTTGGGGGGCCGGGCGGTTGCGGATCCCTTTATGACCGAGAATTGTCGTCACATCATCAATTGGGGATCCAATACCGCGGTCACTAACAGCCACCTGTGGGTGCGCATGGTAAAGGCCCAAAAACAGGGAGCGAGGGTAGTTACCATTGATCCCTATAAAACGCCAACGGCGTGCCGGTCGGATGAATGGATTGCGATTCGCCCGGGTACGGATGCGGCCTTGGCTCTTGCCATGATGCATGTGGTATTTCGCGAACAGTTGGAAGACCGGGATTATTTAGGGCAATACACGCTTGGGGAGGACCAATTGAGGCAAAGGGTGTCCGAATGGACCCCGGAAAGGGCTCAAAAAATTACAGGAATTCCAGCGGACACGATTCGGCGCCTTTCCATGGACCATGCCCAAGCCAGACCCGCATTGATTCGCCTCAACTATGGACTCCAAAGACACGGTGGTGGGGGGATGGCGGTAAGGACAATCACCTGCATCCCGGCCGTGCTTGGCACCTGGAAGGATCCAGGCGGGGGAGCGATGCTTAGCACAAGCAAGGTCTATTCCTTTAAGGACAGTGAATCGTTTTGCCGGCACGACCTCATCAGGGCGGGCACCCGAACCATCAATATGACCCGTTTGGCAGAAGCCTTGGCGGGGGAGGGGGACAATGGCCGACCGTTTGGCCCACCCTTGAAAGCCCTTATGGTTTATAACAGTAACCCTGCTGCCATTTGTCCCAATCAGGCCAAAGTAATCGAAGGCTTGAAAAGGGATGACCTTTTCACAGTGGTTTTGGAACACTTTCAAACCGATACGGCCGATTATGCGGACATCCTTTTGCCCGCCACTACCCAATTGGAACATTGGGATGTCCATTCAAGTTATGGCCACCTTATGGTTCAACTCAATGAACCTGCAATCGCACCGCTTGGGGAAAGTCGACCCAATACGGCCATCTTTCGGGAATTGGCCAAACGGTTTGAACTTTCCCCGGAAATATGGGACAATACCGATCAGGAATTGATCCGGGAAGCTCTTTCTCCGATGCCAAATATCACGCTTGAAAAATTGCTGGAGGAAGGCCCCAAGTCTCTGGAATTGCCCAAACCCTTTGCACCATTTGCCCAAGGCCACTTTGAAACACCCTCGGGTAAATGCGAGTTCTACTCGCAAAGAATGGCGGATTTGGGACTGGACCCACTGCCGGGTTATACCCCCCCCCATGAGGATCCCCAAAGTGGCAATTCGACCTATCCCCTGCAAATGATCTCCCCGCCCGAACCGGCTTTCCTGAATTCCAGTTTTGCCAACCTTGAGGCCAATCAAAGGGATTCCGGCCAACCTAAACTTCGGATCCACCCATTGGATGCCAAGTTTAGGGACATTGCCAGCCTAACCAAAGTCAGGGTCTTCAATGATCGGGGTTCGTTCCAGGCCTTGGCTATGGTGGAAGAAACGGTGCCTCCCGGGGTCGTCGTTTCGCATGGGGTATGGTGGAATAAACGAACCAACGATGGTGTGAATGTCAACTGCACCACCAGCACCAGGCTTACGGATTTGGGCGCTGGCGCAACCTTTTTTGACAACCTTGTTCAGGTAGAAACCATTCCCTTATGATCCCTGCAATCAGTCAATGCACCACCCTTGCCGCCCCATTCAGGGAGGAACTCGAGCAATTCGCTGGTTGCCGTTTGAATCATGTCGAAATCTGGCTACCCAAGCTGGAGGCATGGCTAAAAGCGGAAACCATTCCAACCACAAGGAAGCTCTTCACGGATTTGGGTATCATTCCCATCGCCGGGTCGATCCAGGGAGGCCTCCTTAGGCAAAATGGTGAAGCCCGAAAAGCCCATGAAGACCATTTCCGCAAAAGGCTTGACCTTATGGGGGAATTAAACATTCCACAGGTCGTTATTGTCCCCGATACGGATCATGAATCCCAGGAATTGGGACCGATGGCAGAAGGGTTGGTCAGGGCTTGCCAATGGGCGGAAGCGTATGGCATCAGGGTTGCACTTGAATTTTCCTGCCGGGCAAGGGTGGTGAACAATTTGCAAACCGCGGCAATGATGATCCGCCATGCCGCCCAAGCCAACCTTGCCCTTTGTCTGGATCTGTTTCATTTTTGGCACGGGCCAAGCAAGGAATCCGACCTGGACCTATTGGCGGAAGTACCTTTGGGATTGGTCCAGGTGTCCGATATTTCCGGGGTTTGCCGGGAATGGGCCACGGATGGCCAGAGAATCCTGCCAGGGGATGGGGATATTCCCCTGAAGGGACTATTGGCCAAAATCAGGCAAACGGGTTACCAAGGTCCGGTGAGTGTGGAATTACTCAACCCTCAAATATGGGGGATTAAACCGTCCAATGTTGCGGAATTGGCCCTTTCGGCATTGATGCGTTTATTCAACCCTTAAAGTATCTGTAAGCTATGCGGGTTGTTTGGAACCTTTGGAAACCAAAAGCAACCGCAGTAAGATCGGAGGATTGAAGGGGTAGGAAAGATTCCTTTCCTACCCAGGTCTTGGGTTTGCGTTTCAAGGTTCCAGATTTCGAATTCCGGCATGGAGGACCTGATGGATTCGTTCCTTCATTTCATCCCAATGAGCGATTTGAATTTCGTCCATGGGTGAGGTTGCCTTGGCAGATTCCTCCATGGCCCGGGTGATTTTCGCCAATAAGGCCTTCAGTTGCATTCGTGCCAAACTTCGCGCATCCGCAGGCCAGGCATTGGACCCGGAAAGCACCATGTTGGAAAGGGTTTTTACATATTGGCGTTGCAAGTTTCGCCTTTGGGTGGTGGTAGCCTCCAATGGTTTTCCCGTTTCGGCAAAAATCCCCTCCGATAGGGCTTTAAACACTTCACCTAAGCTAATTGCCTTGTCCTTTTCTACCTTGCGCAATGTGTTATCCACCACCCGTTGCAGGGTGCCTGGGCTGGTGAGGTGGTTGAGGACGACCATTTGAATGGAAAGAATCCGTTGGTTGACAGGGTATTCCACCGGACCCATGGCAGCGGCTTCATTTCCCCAATGGTACCAGCGATCCGCAGCGAGTTTTCGCAGCAAGGCCGGGGAAAATTGGAAGGATTTTTCCTGGAGGATTTTTTCCTTGAGAAAGGCTAGGGCTTCGCGTTGCTTTTCTCCGGTAACGGGAATCATCGGCTCGCGACCGCTGGGATCGTCCTTGTGATCACGATTGTAATGGACGCCTCCAACATGAATCGTGGCCAAATAGGCACCATTACCGACCTGATTGAGTAGAAGTGCAAAAGCCTGTCGAACTCTTTGAAATCCTTCACCCTTGTCCACAGCCTTGTCCGCCACGGTTTTGAGGAGATCCTCGGACATTTCAACCCTTTCCTTGGCAAATTTCAGTGGATCGGAACCGAGGTCCCACAGATTCACCAGGGGATCATTGTTGGCAAAAAGATCCTCATCGGTTGCGTAATCCTGACCCGGGAGGGCAATGGATTTGGCAATTTCGGAAAGTTTTTCCACTTCGCCTTCGGTTCCACCCGAGAGAGGTTTGTAGGCGTATTCAATAACCCGATAGTCGTATGGCCCAAGGGTGGTGGTGAAATAGTCGCCCTGTTTGACTCCCTTGGGGGCCAAATTCACTGGTGTGTAATCCATAACGGACCCTAAAAGTCCCTGTTTACGGGTGATTGAGGTGTCATGGAGTTGTTCGTTTTTGAGCATGGTTGAAGCCTTGAAATTGTGTCTTAGGCCCAAGGTATGGCCCACTTCGTGCATGGTCACCTCCTTGACCGCTTGCTGGATCAATTCCTCGGGGACTTTCTCCCCGGGCTTTAGGTCGTTAAGGCCTTGCATTACCAGGGCGGCCATTCCCAATTCATATTTCATGTGGGCACCGCATTGGCAATATCCGTGGCGGGCGGCAAGGTCGGTTGCCTTGAGCCGTTGGACAGGCTCATTCCACCCTGTGCGGGCTTCGGGAACCGCCTCCAAATCTCCCGTTAACAAGGGAGGGCGGATGAAATTCCAACCCAGGCGGGCGGCTTGAATGGTGCTTGCCGGGGCACCTGGTTTGGCAAGGCTGTATTCGCTCCGGTAGAAACGAACCATGCTGGCATCGAAGATGATATCGGCATCAATGATTTCGCCGGTCAATGGGTTGGCCCGGGATGGTCCCATGGCGAATCCCTGGTCGGTGGCAATCCAACGAAAAGTATTGTAATTGATGTCTTCCGGGTCGAATTCTTCGTTTTCCTGTTGGCGAACCTCAATGGCGTCGCGAAAGCCGATTTTTTCAAAGGCTTTGTTCCATTCGAGGATACCTTCACGAACCGAAGCGCGGTATTCATCCGGTACGGAATTTTCGATCCAATAAACGATCTTCTTTTTCGGGGCGGAAAGTTTGTTGGGATATTTGGGGTCAATGGGTTCGGCCCTTTCCAATCGCCATCGGTTAATGTGTCTGACAAAGGATGTGTCCACCGTGTCGCTGGTAAAATCCTTGACCACGCTTAAAAAATGGCCGACCCGATCATCGGCTAGACGGGGGGAATAGCCGGATTCGGGCAACATGCAGAATCCATAATGGATGACCAGGGTTTTTCCCCGGTTGTCGATAATCGATTCATCGTCGGAATGGAAACCGGACATCCGGCCGCTCCCGGTAAAAGTGGCGGTTAATTCCATTTCCACATTGCGGGGATAACCCTTTACTTTGGACCAGGTGCTTCGGGAGGAGTCGAATCCCCCCAGCCCCAATTGGGCAAAATCGCCCATAAAGATGTCGTTGAAGTTGATAAGCAGGCTCTGACGGCCCGAGTGTATGCTGACAATACGAAGCCCCATCAGGATGGAATCGGTGTAGGTGGTCTGGACAGCCCGGGCGACAGGGGTCCCCGGTTTTGCCTGAAAGCGTACATTGCGGCGGATCAATTGGACCCTGTCCCCAACCCGCCTGAAAAAAACAACCCATTGCTCATCAAAATTAAGGGTGTTGCCTCCCATTCCAGCTCCCCTTGCTACGGCAATGGGCAAAAGGAAGGGGCGTTCCAATTGATCTGGCCGAATCTCGGCAAACAATTTGTCTTCTTTGTGATGCAGTTTGAAAAGCCCTTCAACTTCACGAAAACCGCGGATCGTGGTTTCAAAATCATCAAACTTTTTTTCAGTAGTACTGCTTTGGGATGGGGAAGCGGAAGGGGGTGTCCCGACATTGGTTTGGGCGGAAAGGTTGCCAAAACTTGCCAAGACCAGGCAACAATAGCCAATGTGACGGTGCATAAAAACCTCGGGATGGAGCAAGCAAAAGTCCGCTATGAAATCAGGCTAAAAGGTAGAAGCTGTCTACTTCAACCCATTATCCTATTCCTTGGAGTTCCCCTCAGTAGCCCAGTCGTTAAATTCAGTAAAGTCGTAATAAAAGGAGCTAGATTACCAAATCAAGGCACTAATAAAGGGAGGATTGGGATGGCTAGGGGTTTTGTAGTGATTCGAACTCAAGGGTTATTTAGGGATTCGCCTTTGATATGGGATTTTGGCAAACCAATATCGGGTGGAAAGCCCCCGTCCAGGTTGCCCTTGGCGTTTTTTGAAGAACCAAAGGCCCCCAGGAAAATGAGGGCTCAAAAGAGGGCCCATTCCATCTGGGTCCAATCCGTTTCAAAGGGTGGCTTGGATAGAATTCAGGTGCCACTTCAACCGGAAAGGAAAAGGTTGGGAGACCTATATATTGGCCCCAAAAACGGCATACCTTATTCTTGAAATAATCAACCATTTGATGTAAGTAGTCAGGAACTCGTTCAACCATTGCTGAGGATTGCCATGCGTTTTTCGATCAATCGGCGCAAATTTCTCCGGGCTTCAGGAATATCGTTGGCTTTACCCTTGCTTGAAGGGATGGCCCAAAATTCCCTTGGGAAAGACCAAGGGAACCCGATTCGGCGCATGGTGGCAATTCAGACCAATATGGGGATTTTGCCCCAATATTTTTTCCCCGACAAAGCAGGACTGGATTATGTAGCCTCCCCTTATTTGATGAGGCTCAAAGCGCATAAAAGCGAAATGACTGTTTTTTCCGGGGTTAGCCTTCCCGGGGTTACCGGCGGTCATACCGCAGAACGCTGTTTTCTCACCGGAACTCCCCACCCCGAACGGGGTGGGTTTCGCAATTGGGTTTCGCTGGATCAGGTAGCTGCGGAACAAATCGGGAACCAAACGCGCTTTCCCTCGCTTGTATTGGCCATGAGTGGAGAATCGGGTCAAACCCTTAGCTATACCAGGAGTGGTGCACCTATCAGTGCCGAGCGAAGTCCCAGAAAATTGTTTCAAAACCTATTCCTGCAAGGGAGCAAGGAACAGTTGGCAACCAATGTGGAGGCGATTAAACAAGGCCGAAGTTTGTTGGATTTTGTCGGAGACCAATCCAAAAGGCTGAATCGGTCATTATCCAAGTTGGATCAGGCAAGAATGGATCAGTACTATTCCTCGGTCCGGGAATTGGAGAAACGCCTCCACAGTTCCGAGGAATGGGAATACAAGCCCAAACCGGTGGTGGCTGCCAAAGCTCCCGAGGATATTGATGATGCCCGGGAATTTGTACGGAAAACCCGATTGATGTTCGATGTCATCAAGTTGGCCCTCGAAACCGATTCCACCAGGTTGATTACCCTTTTCATTGACACCACGGTCATCCATAACATCACTCATCATGGGAACCGACCCGATGTGCTAGCCGAATTGAAAGGGCATGAAGAGAAGCAGTTTGATGCGTTGAACGGTTTTTTGACCTCACTAAAAGGAACCACGGAGGCAGGCCAATCGCTCCTTGAAAGGACCATGGTCCTGTATGGAACCTGTATGGGTAGTGCCAATTCCCATTCAAATGTCAACCTCCCGGTTTTGCTTGCGGGTGGGGGATTTAGGCATGGGAAACACCTTGCCTTTGACAAAGAAAATAACCATCCCTTAACCAACCTCCACCTCAGTATGCTCCATCGCCTGGGAATTCCGGCCAAGGAGTTTTCAACATCACGGGGAACGATGTCAGGATTGGAGTTGGCATGACCTTTCCTATCCTCTCCCAGGGAAGATGGCTAACATGGGTTTTGTTATTTGTCCCATGTGTTGTGGGTGAAGGCCGAGTTCTGGGTGGGGACATACAATCCTTTCTGGGGAAGCATTGCCTTGCCTGTCACGATTCCGAAACCCGGAAAGGCCAATTGGATTTATCCCAAGGCAAACCGGATTTTGCCAATCCGGAAGTTTTTTCCCGATGGGTAAAGGTCTTTGATAAAATTGACCGTCACGAAATGCCCCCTCCCAAACGCCCTCGACCCAACCGGGATGAAATGGGGGAAGTATTGTCGGATCTCAAAAAACAATTGTTGGAAGCGGATCGAAGGATTGCCCCTGTGGGCCGGAAACCGATCCTTCGCCGATTAACCCGGTCGGAATATGAAAACACCATCCGGGACCTTTTTGACATTCCGGGAATTGCCCTCCAAGGGGACCTGCCCGCGGATGGTATGGCCTATGGGTTTGACAAAAATGCCGATTCTTTGGATATTTCCCATGTCAATATGGCCAAGTATATCCAGGCAGCTGACCAAGTCCTTGATATGGTCATTGCCACCAGACCTTCCCCCCCAACGGTGCAAAAGCGGCGTATTTCCCTTGCCAATCGTGGGGGATTTGTCGCCCATGTGCTTTTGAATGGCGATGGCGTGTTGCTCCGTGACAAAAAACCCGACCCTGATTTTCCGCCGGCCGGGGAGCAAAATCACCTCGACGAAGGGGCTCATGAACGCATGGGCACTTTTCAGACCGGGAGCAGCGTAGGCCTTTTTCGTCATGAAGACGAATCGTTTAGCCCCTATTTAATCGAACAGGTAACCATTTATCCTGGAAACTACCGACTTTCCACCTCGCTTTGGAGTTTCCAATGGGACAAGGGCAAGGTTCTTCCTTCACGGGGCACGGAATCCGCGCGGCTTTCGGTTGTCCAACTAACGGGAGATGGTCGCGGTGGACAGCATCCAAGCCGGGTCCTTGGCTATTATGACGCACCTTCAATCCATTCCCAACTCCATCATGAACAGGTTTGGTTGAACGCCAATGAGATCATTGGTTTTAACGCCGCTTCCCTGGCACCTGCCGTTAATTATTCCCGGAAAGGCCGGGCAATGGCTTTTACAGGGCCAGGTATTGCCTGTGACTGGGTTGAAGTGGAGGGGCCTATTCATGATCAATGGCCTCCCAAGGGGCACCAGACTCTTTTTGGTGACCTCCCCTTGAAAGAGTTTATTTCCAACGGACAAAGGAAGGTGCGCCCACCTGTACGCCTAAAGACCCGCCAACTGGGGGCAGGTATGAATCGGCCGGATCCGGATGTGGGACTATTTACCATTCAAAGTGATAATCCTGTTGAAGATTCGGATCGGTTATTGGGGGAATTTCTGCCCAAAGCTTTCCGTCGCCCTGTTGCTCCCGGGATCAGGAAAGGTTATGTGGAAAAGGTAAAAGAAAGGTTGGCAGCCGGGGATTGTTTTGAAACCGCCATGAGGTGGGCCTATCGGGCCGCTCTTTGTTCACCGGATTTTTTGTTTCATTTCAATCCCGATGGCCGCTTGGACAATTATTCTTTGGCGTGCCGGATTTCCTACCTTCTTTGGAATTCGGTTCCCGATCAAATCCTTGGAGACCTTGCCCTAAATGGGAAACTGGGTGACCCAAAGATTCTCCACAATCAGGTGGAGCGTATGCTAAAAGATGTCAAATCCCAGCGGTTTGTCGAGGACTTTTTGGGCCAATGGTTGAAACTGCGTCAAATTGCCGCCACCGATCCCGACAAAAAGCTTTACCCCGAGTTTAGTTCCTTTTTGCAAGATTCCATGGTCGCGGAGACAAGAGGATATTTTCGGGAATTGTTGGAACGGAATCTTGGAGCTGAATTTCTGGTTCGTTCGGATTTTGTCATGATTAACAATGTCCTGGCCAAGCATTATGGAATTCCCGGAGTGACTTCCTCCAAAATTCACCGTGTAAACTTGCCAATGGACTGTCCTCGCGGGGGATTCCTCACCCAAGCTGCAATTCTTAAGGTCACATCAAATGGCACCACCACCTCCCCTGTTCCCAGGGGTGCCATGGTGTTGGAGCGATTTTTAGGCCAACCACCCGAGCCGCCGCCCCCCAATATCACGGCAATTGAACCGGATGTTCAAGGTTCCCAAACCATTCGCCAACAGCTCAAAAAACATCGGTCGGATCCTGCCTGTGCTACTTGCCACGACAAAATTGATCCCCCCGGATTCGCCCTGGAATCCTTTGATGTTATCGGGGGATTTCGGAACCGGTACCGTTCCATTGGGGCTGGTGATCCTCCCATCCGGGGTTGGATTGACCCATTTTTATCCATCAACTTCAAGTTGGGGCCTGGTGTGGATCCTTCGGGTATCCTTCCGGATGGCAGGAGCTTTGATGGGATAAAAAAATATCAGGAACTCCTGGCCGCTGATCCCAAAATGCTCCTTCGGAACATGGCCGAACAATTTGTGGTTTATGGGGTTGGCCGACCTCTTTCCTTTGCGGACCGACCCCAAATAAACTCAATTGTTTCAAAAACGATGAACAAAGGGGGGGGAATTCGCACGGTTGTCCATGAGGTGATTCAGAGTGACCTATTTCAAAACAAATGACGGTAGGATTTGGGATCCTCTCCCCGCAAATTTCGGAAAAGCCAAAGGATAGCAATGAAAAAAAACATGGTTCAATGTACCTTTTTCCTTGTGGCATTGGCAGTTCCCCTTGCCCATGCCAATCCGGTTCCAATCGTTGTCAATGAACCCGCAAAACTAAAAGTGCGGATCCTGGGCTTATTTGCAATGGAACGGATTGGCGATTTTCGGTTGCTGTTGGATAAACTGAAAATCAAAATCCTTGAGTTGGATTTTCATCAGGCCGAGGGGATTTTGGAGTTTGATCCGGCCAAAGTTTTGTCAGGGGCAAAGCTACAGGAATATACAAGCCGATTGGATGAATTGGTTCGCAATTCTTCCCAAGGGACATTTGGACTGAAACCGCCTGGAACGACTCCAAAAAACAAGCTCAAACGCATTGAAATCCCGGTGTTGGGCCTGGATTGCAAAGCATGTTGCCTGGCTGCTTACGAAATCGTTGCCCGATTGGACGGTGTTGAACAGGCAACAGCCAGCTTCAAGGAGGGACGGATCACGGCACTCATTGATCCTGGGAGGATTCAATTAAGCCAACTGGAAACGACGCTCAAGGAGCGTGGGGTAACCCTGAAAAAGTGAGTTACTCCCGAAAGTATTTCCATTGATCTTTTGATGGAAATTGGAGCTGGGAAAATCCCAATGGAAACCAGTCTGGCTGGTCCCATTCCATTAAACGATTTATGGAATCAGGCACCTGGAAGAAGGGTTTCGGAGTCTGGGTGGATGGTTCAGTCTTTCTCTGGAGGAACGCTGCCATAAGACCAAGGCAGGCCCTTGAACGCTGCTGCTTGGGCAAATGCTGGAATCCTTCCAGCCTTCATTTTGTGGGCGAGTTCAACACCAATCTTTACCATCTCCTCTCCCGATCCCAATTCCAGGTTACTGTAACTGGTTAGGCGTGTTTCATAGCCTCCGCCCCTTGGGCCAAAGGATTCAATGGTGGGTACATATCCCACGCAACCATTGGCCAGGGAAACCGGAAAGGTGAGAGGGAATCCTGATTTTTGCTTGAGATCCAAACCGAACGCACAAAAGAATTCTGCCGGGTTGGAGATAAAAACCGCCGGGCCTACCTGGATTGCCTGAATTTCGACTTCAGCGACAGGAAATTTTTGAATCAAAGCATCAAGCAAAACAGTTTCCTTGGCAAAAGCCCATTCGGTTGGATCGGTTTTTTGTCTAACCCCTTGCAAGATCCCCATAGACTTTTGAATATGGGGTTTTGAGGGAAGCCGACGCTTCATTTCCACCACCCGGGTTTGATAATCGACCTGTAAATCGGCACCTTTTTCCATGGAAATGAGTTGTTTAAAAGCTTCCGCGCCGATGCGACCTCCCACAAATTCAGCCCAAGCTTCCGGCTTTCGGTTGGTGAGGGGATTCCTGTTGTCCACCTGAGTTACATCTCCTGAATTGCCATTAAGGAAAACGACTGGTTTGTCTTTCCCGTAATACCCCTGAATCACTTTTTCCAAATAGTAGACATAATTGGCGGAAATTCCCCCCGGATTGGTGGTGGCGTGGCAGGAAAAATTCACCACACAACCAAGGAACTTTCCCTCTTTTGACCAAACCCCAATCACCCCTACCTCCGGATCCACCGGCCCTGCCGGGCCCGCAATTTCCGGATTATTTTGGCCAGGGTGGGTCATCGTCATGCCACCCTTCATAAAGAACCGCCGGTTAAAGGCAACCTGATTTTCCAGCCCTTTTCCCATCCCGGCAAATGCGTGGATTCGCTTGTTAAACGCCTCTTCGACGGCCTCCACCACTCCTGTTTCCATTTTCTCCAGATATTTAAGATCCGCTGTGCTTGATAAATTATAGGCTAGGTCCTGAATGAATGGGGTGGAGTGGTCATAATCACCTGGCATAACCATTCCCACCGGTCCCGAAGAATGGGAATGCGAAGCCCCAATCAGAACCCCGGACCCTGGTATTTTGGTCCTTGCAAAAATACGATTGCGAATCCTGGTCGCACTGCGCCGATCAATACCAAGGGCATCCAAACCAACCAATACAACGATCTTTTTCCCATCATCAAAAACGGCGGCTCGTGCCTTGCATGCGTCGTGGAAACTTTGGTGAAACGCCTTTCCGTAGCCCCCCGGTTGCTCCTGACCCAAGGTGGGAGAAATATCCCGTTCGGCAAAACCGGCTTTGAAAATCATCTCCCCGGCAGAGACCATGGTGTTGGGGAATGGATGAAGTAATACCATCAATGCCAGGACAAGAAAACGTTTCACGGAAGGCCTCCAAACAGGGAAGGAGTGTCATTAAAGGTGGGGGGATTTTTCCTGCACCCAAGGATTTTGTCTACCCGGTCAGGAGCGGTAATCCATCCTTATTAAAACAATTTGAGTCGCTTTTTTCGAACAAAGGGAACATTTTTGGCAAATCAGTCTACCCCTGTTGGACATTCCTTTAGCCTATTGCACAATTTCCTTAGCAGATTTCCTTCACTAACACATTCGGTGTAATGCCATGGGTGTTTTCCCCTGTTTATTGCTTTTTATTGGCTTGGATCCAATCATTCCCTCGGTGGAAACAATTCGGGATTCCATTCGGTTACCGTTGGAATTGAAAATCGAATTGGCCGCTTCTGACCCATTGATAAAGAGCCCTGTTGCCGCCACCTTTGATGAAAAAGGCAGGCTCTGGGTGGTGGAAATGCCCGATTATCCCAATGGGCCAAAACCGGGTCAAAAACCGGGGGGGACTATCAAAATCCTGGAGGACACAAACAGGGATGGCCTTTTTGACAAGGCCACGCTTTTTGCCAAGGAACTACTTTTTGCCAATGGGGTCCTACCCTGGAAAAAAGGAGCATTTGTAACCGCGGCCCCCCATATCCTCTTCCTTGACGATGCCGATGGCGACGGTGTTTCCGACAAAAGGGAAGTCCTGTTTGAGGGATTTTCCGAGGGAAATCCCCAACTTCGGGTTAGTTTCCCGGTGCTTGGGCCGGATGGGTGGGTGTATGTGGCGAATGGCCTTCGTGGTGGCAGCATCAAGCGTCCCAACGATTCGAAATTAAAAGCCACGAATATTGGAGGTCGTGATTTTCGTTTTCACCCGGAGACCTATGTTGGCGAGGCCATCACGGGTCCGGGCCAATTTGGTAACACCATTGGCCGCTGGGGGGACCGGTTCGTGTGCGACAATCGCCATCATTTGCGCCATGTTGTCCTGTCCGAGAAAGACATCCGGCGCAATCCGCTTATTCGTGCCGGGGAACTATTAATCGATGCGGCAGGGGAGGAGGCTGGCCCACTCAGTTCAGGAGGAAAAATCTATCCTTTAAGTCGTAACTGGACCACATCCAACCTCCATCAGGGAAGATTCACTGCGGCCAGCGGTGTTTTTTCCTACCAGGGACCCGGTTTGGGACCAACCCATCAGGATGCTGTTTTTACCTGTGATCCTACGGCCAATTTGATTCATGAAGAAGTCCTCAAACCACAGGGAGGTACTTTCAAAGCCGTGTCACCCCAAAAGGGAATGGAGTTTTTGGCGACCAGGGAGGAGTGGTTTCGTCCGGTGAGTTTAACCTCCGGGCCAGATGGAGGGTTGTATGTGGTGGATATGTGCCGGGCGGTAATCGAACATCCGGAGTTTATGCCCACAGAGCTTCGGAATAGGCCAGACCTTTTATGGGGTAGCCAAAAGGGGCGAATTTGGCGCATTACCTCAAAAAAATCAACACCCCCAAAAGCCTTCCCGTTTGCCCAAACGGAGGGTGATATCCTTGCGGACCTTGGCCATTTGGACGGCTGGAGGAGGATGACCGCCCACCGATTGATTTTACAGGACATTTCCAATCCCAAATGGGCTCCACTTCTTTTCCCTCTTCTTCAAAGTCCATCCTCCGATGCCAGGTACCATTCCCTTTGGCTCCTGGCGTCCTGTAACAGGATCGACATTAACCACTTGAAAAAGCTTCTCCATGACAATGACCCTGTCCTGGTCCGTGCCGCCCTTTCTTGCCTGGAAAACTTAACCGGTATCCACATAACACAGGACCAGTTACACCCCTTGGCAGTCCACAAAAATCCTACGATCCGTTTTCAGACTGCAATAGCTTCGGAGCGCCTTTTGCCCAGGGAACGCTCGGCCATTTTGGCCGAAATTGCCAAACGGGACGGTTCGGATCCATGGACCTCCCTGGCAATCCAGTCCTCCGCTGCCGGGTGCCAGGGTTCCATTCTTTTGGCACTTCTTCAGGAAATTGGGAAGGATCCATTACCCCTGAACCTTTGCCAGGAATTGGCTCGCCAATCGGGAATTTCCGCATCCGATGCCGAGATTTCAGCGTTAGGTTTTTTGGCCCTTAAACGAAACGATCAATCCCTTGGAAGGAAAATCCTGGCGGGACTTCAGGTTGGGCTAAAATCCAGAGGAAAATCGCTGGTAACCTATGTTGGAAAAAGCCCGGAATGGGCGGACTTTTCCAGGAAGGAAAAGGTACGGGCAGCCAACCCCAAGGAAACCGCAGAAGCCCGAACCGATTCCCTGGAAATTGCTTTGGTAAACCAACCCATGGACACGAAATGGCTGGCAAAACTAGCCCTTCAGGATCCTGACTCTCAAATGCGCATAATGGCCCTTCGGGAGGCCTCGGCGCTGGCTTGGGATCAAGCGGGCCCTATTCTTCTCGACGATTGGAAAACCCAGCCCCCCAGCATTCGTCGTGAACGACTGGAACTTTTGGGAAAGTCCCCGGAACGCATTTTATACTTTTTGGAACGGGTTCAAAACGGTACGATTCCGGCAAGAGAAGTAGACCCCGCCCGAAGTCGCCAATGGATCAACCATACCCAAGCCAAAGTAAATGCAATGGCCAAGGCACTTTTGGCTGGCAACCTGCCGGCTAACCGGGAAAAAGTTTTGGCAGAATATCGTGTTAGCCTCGACAAACCCGGGAATGCCCAAAAGGGAAGGGATGTTTTTGTGAAAAATTGTGCCACCTGTCACAAAGTGGGGGACCTTGGCATGGATGTTGGACCAGATATTTCCGATACTCGTACCAAAACCACCGCAATGCTGCTGGCAGATATCCTTAACCCCAATTTGGCAATCGACAATAACTATATTAACTATATCGTTCATCTGAAAAATGGGCAAACTTCCACAGGCATGATCAAGGCAACCAATGCTGGTTCGATTACCCTGCTTCGGGCTGAAAAACAGTCCGAGGTTATCCCCCAAAACCTGATCGAAGAATTGCAAAGCACCGGGCAATCCATTATGCCCGAGGGCATTGAAAAAACAGTATCTGTTTCTGAAATGACCGATCTGCTCCGTTTCCTTAAGGATTGGCGCTATTTGGACGGCAAAACACCCCAAAATCCTTAGGGGTGCGAATCAGGATTCCATGGGAGCCCGTTTCCAATTCCGGATTTTGGGTCGACTATTTTTCACCCACCTCAGGAACCGGGTTGGCTTAGAGCCCTTGGAGCCATTTCAAGGGCAAGCCATCCAACCGTTTGGTGGAAACCTTTAGAAATTGGCCGAATTTTTGATTGGCTTCCGCCTGGAGTTCCATGGTCGCCGCTCCAAAACGGATGGCTTCATTGATTTGGGTATCGGCTCCCAAAGCCGCTGCCGTTTTGAGAAGCGGTGCGATTTGCGGGTCGCTTTTGATGATTGCCTCCGCCGCCGGTCGAGCCCGGGTGCCGTCCCCAATAAGTTGGGTTTGCCAGATCACGCCCCATCGACCTGACCCGGATTTTCCCAAAATCGTGTCCTCAACCATGATCCGCCTATTGGCCAATTCGGGTTCCACCCGGATCACTCGAAGTGTGTCTACTTTAGCCTCCTCTCCCATTTGGATCGCCAACGGTTGCCATGCTTTGGGAGGGGTTGGCGTCCCCAAGATGTCCCCCAGGGCTTTATTCAACAATTTGGGAATCATCTGAACCAAAAGTCCTTCGACTCCCTTGGCAGCACCAGGTTTAGCCTGTTCCACCAAAAGGTCACCACTTCCCTGGATTTGGAGCACGCGACCCATTTGAAAGGTGAAAAGGGCTTTTCGGGCCAACCAATCTGCTTCATCTTCGATGGGGAATGGGGGAATTCGATCCAAAATATTGGCCCGATCCCGCCCTGGTTCCAAACCAAGCCCCTTTAAATCGTTCACCAATTCCAAGGTTGATCTTTCTTCCAAACCTTGAACCCGTTCTTGAATGGCAAGCATTATTAATTGACGAATTTGGGCCGTACGAGGCTCCATTTTTTTGATTTGGGATGGCCTTAAGCGAATAAGCACCAATTGCCCCTTGGAGGGTTCAGCCTTACCTTCCCATTGTTTAAGTTCGTTCCCCAAAAACTGGCGAAGGCCTTCCTGGTCCGCACCCAGCTCGGCGCGCCAAATCCGAATCCTTCGATTCAGATCGATTCGAATTTGGTTTTCCCGCTCTTCGGTTTCCTTATCCCATTTTTCCAAAAGTCCCGGTTGGGTCCGTTTGAGCCATTGCCTTTGAACCACAAGCCAGAGATGGCGGTTGGCCGCTTGACCAAGGACAAGGCCCCGAATTTCTTCGCCTGAGGTGAGCCTGACCACCTCGGCAGCCGGGGTTACCGCTTGTCCCCAACCGAAACTTGGCAGGAAACTTGGTATAAAAAGTGACCATGCCAGGATAACCTTGAGGGAGTGCATTGGGACCTCCTAAACGGCTGGGAAAATACCATTGCGTTTCCCTTAACGAATCCTACGCCCCCGGTTGTCGATTGTCGTTTCGAAAAGACCACCTTGAGAGGGTTGATTGGCCCAAGGGACATTTAAAAAAACGATCCATTATTTCAGCTGTCCTCAAGGATTCAAAAATGTATTCAAGCTTTCGTTTGTACCCAAATTAATAATTATTTTCCCACGACCCTTTTGGCGGTTGGCAAAGCCCGAAATCGCAACCCAGATAAGCATAAATGAACTTGTTTTCATGGAAATTTGGTTTGCGGATTGATGGGCCTTGTGGCAATCATTAGATATCAAAGGCAATCTTATGCAAAATAATCACTAAAAACGGCCCAGCCCTCTGGATTCTCTTGACTCTTGACGGCAATTGAATTATAAATAAAGTGGGTTCATAGTTTTTTCACATTTTTCTTGGGAGAACGATCATGGTCCATCAAAAGGGAGGAAGGCGTTTCGCCTTCACCCTAATCGAGCTCTTGGTGGTGATTGCAATCATCGCCGTGCTAATCGGTCTTTTACTTCCTGCCGTGCAAAAAGTTCGCGAAGCGGCGAACCGGATGCAAAGCCACAACAACCTCAAGCAGATTGGAATTGCGCTCCATAGTGTGCACGATACCAACGGTAAATTGCCAACCACCCATGGTTGTTTCCCCAAAACCGGCAACGGGGACGATTGGGGCAACCGTCGCATTCCTTCGGGATTCGGTACCCAGCAATATTTCTTGCTTCCCTACCTGGAACAGGATTCCGTTTACAAGCACCCCGAAATCAACGACAATGGTAACGGAAACAGCCAATCTTGGCGTTCACGCCAAGTCGTAAAAACCTACATTGCTCCTGGTGATCCCAGCGTTCCCACCGAAGGGAAAACATGGGGTGACCGTGGAGCTACTTCCTATTCCTCCAATTGGCACGCCTTTGGTGGCGGTTGGGGTGAAGATTGGCAAGTGGGCGGCAAAGCCCGCATTCCCTCCTCGTTCCCCGATGGCACCTCCTCAACGGTTGCCTATGTGGAACGCTATTGTATTTGCGGGACCAACGGCCAACCCACCGGCACGGGCTATGTGGAGCGCATTTGGAACGAAGACGGCCAAAACTCCGGCCCAATCGCCAGCAAGTACACCGGAAATGTGTTTTTCATGCCTGCTTATTGGTTCCATATCCCGGGTGGTTATGATCCTACCCCCCCAGTGGATTACCCATTCAATCGTCAAACCGGGGCCTCGGCCTATGTGACCCTTCCCCAAGACAAACCCAATGTTGGTTTGTGTGATCCTACCCGACTTCAATCCCTTACCACAGGTGGCATTGGCTGCCTCATGATGGACGGGGCTGTTCGCAATGTGAGCTTGGGTATAAGCAAAGCTACTTGGGGCCGGGCTTTCGTTCCCAACGATGGCGGCGTGATGGGTAACGATTGGTAAGTCGATTTTGAAGGATATATTTCAGGTAGCAATGGCCAGATCCATTGCTACCTTTCACTTATTTAGCAAAGGATTTTTACCAATGAATCGGGCAGTTTTTTCCTTGTTAGGTCTTGGCACACTTTTTACACTTATGGTCGGGTGTGGCGGGGATGCGACCAACGCACCTTGCAATATTTCCGGCAAGGTTACCTATAAAGGGGCCCCGGTTACCGGTGGTACCATGACTTTTTGGTCCAGCGAAGGAGGAAGTTATTCTGCCTCCCTTGATGCAACCGGCAAATATTCAACTGCCAACTTGCCCGCCGGAACGGCCAAGGTAAGCGTGGATACGGAATCCACCAATCCGGACCGGAAAATGGAAGGCTACGGAGGTGGCAAGGGAAAACCGGGGCAATCCGGTGGTGGTGGTGCCAAAAAAATGACTGCCAGCCCTATGCCTGATTATGCCAAAAAGAATGTAATTACCTATGTAAAGATTCCGGCCAAATACGCTCAAAAAGACTCTCCTTTAACGACAACCCTTAAACCAGGTGCCAATAAAGCAGACTTTGATTTGGTCGATTAATAGTAAAACTTAAACTTTTACTTGAAGCCGACAAAGTTTTTTGTCGGCTTTTTTATTGCCCTTGAAAATAATAAAATGAAGTCGATAATTTTTTATGAGTGAACAAAAGTTAATTGATCTTTTTTAATATCCCCTCATTCTCCCATCACTAAGGAAGGGATTCCTTTTGAACGGAGGAAATGGAATGGCGCAGGTTAGCCTTGGGTGCGAAATATTCCCTGTTTGCGTTGGCCAGAATGGCTTACATCCATGATTTTGCCCTTTTCATTCATGGCAAGGTGGAAGCGTTCCCGCCCCTGAAGTTTGTGTAGCGTGATGTGGTATTCCGAACTGGTTTTCACCATGACATCCAGGTCATCCTGCGGTCTGGGTATGCGTATTTTTCCCCAAGATCCATCGCCCAAATAAAGCACCCCGTTTTCATGCTGCATCCCATTGAGGAGTGGTTTGGTTCGTTTAAAGGTATGGTCATGGTGTTCCAAAACCAGGGGAACACGATACTTGTCAAAAAGAGGAACCCAATGCTTGCGGTTTTCAATTCCGGTTCCGTTCACGGCTTTCTTGCCATCCTTGGCGGGAACACCAAGTGGGTTGCGGTGGGAGGGGTACGCTGGAACATGGTTTACACAAAGGGTGTGGGGTAGGTCCTGGCGGGCCAAAAGCGTTTTTTCGAGCCAACACGATTGATCCCCGCCGATAGGGGTTAGGTGACCGGAATCAAGCAGAACCAAACTCAGGTAGTCGCCAAAATCGAGCATATTGAAGGTCTTGTCGGGAAAGAGGCCATCAAAAAGGGCCAGATAAAAAGGGGCTTTGCCTCGGTCACTTGTGTATCCACCATTCACCTCATGATTCCCAATGCAGGTGACCATGGGAATGAGTCGCCCTTCCGAATCAATCATGGTTTTGGACCAATTACGAATGAAAGCAAGGCTAATTTCGACGGATCGCCCGTTATCATACCCAAGGTCTCCCCCCACGATGGCAAAATGAGGGTTTTGGCGTGCCGCCATGACATTGTTGGCAACGGCGGCGGCCTGAATTCCCACATCCCCTCCGGAAACGAAAGAGATAGTGTCGTTTGCTTTTTTTGGCATGGTCCTGAACCGATAAACCCCGGAAGATTTGCCAATCCTGAAGGCATATTCGGTACCGGGTGCAAGGCAGGTTAATTCCGCCCGGAATACTTGAAAATCCGTCATGGGATAGGGTTTGGAAAGCGTTTTTTGGGATTTCCAGGAAATGGGGGTTGGCAAGTGTGTTTAAGGCTTCAGCCGCCACCTTGGGCGCCGGTACTTTGGGAGTCCAAGCTTGCGGGTTGGAGGTATACTGGACCGTGGTGTCTGCCGTTTCCCCGCGAACGCCAATCCATTGAACCACCATCGTTGTGGTTGGGTCCCGATGCCAAGTCAAAAACAGGGTGTTTGGGTGAAAATCGGGGCTATCCTGGCCAAGCAAAGCGAGGGCATTCCCAATGAAATCGTGGGTTTCTTTGGCCCAAAGGACACTTCCTGCCTGGCAAGCCAAAAACGAGGAACCCAAAAACAATCGCCGGGAATTTGAGGCCACAATTCTCTCCTTAAAGGGATCCTGTTGTTGAAGATTAAACAATAATTTCATCCTCCTGAAAGTGTCTGTTCCTAATTATTTGCGTCAAATCCAGAAAAAAGGGTGGTGTTACACCACGGTCCTTGTGGCCTTTACAGCCTCCCGAATCCTAATTGGTTCAATGATTCCGCCAATGAAACCCTATTCTTGCCTTAAAAATGCGGTGAATTGCTTCCTTTTATGCTTCCAACCTTCCGGAAAAGGTTGGATTTCCCCAATTACCTAGGATATCGTTGAAGGTGAAATCAGGATTGGCACGAGTTAGACTATGTTGGTTGTTCCACCCAGTAATCCGGTTTTTGTGAAACAGGCATCGGAACCGATTTCCCAAAAAAAATGGAAATGGGTGGTCATTGGTCTGTTTTTCCTAGGACTCCTCTGGTCCGGTTCCTTTTGGGCTAGCCGTTGGCTGGGGTTGGAGGCCCTGCATAGGGGATCATTTCCTTTTGCCAAACGGGCCCTGACCTTGGCCAATTGGCTATGGCCAATTAGTCATGGCAACCAATTGGCCTTGGCCACCGCCTGTCGGCGCAATCAGGATTATTCCGAGGCGGAAAAACACCTGAATCAATGCCTCAAACTCGAAGGAGGGGCCAATGAGGATGTCCAGATTGAATTTTTGCTCATGCGCACGGCAACCGGGGAGGTGGACGAAAGCTCGTGGCATTTGATGGGTTATGTGGACCAAAACCATCCAAGGAGTTACGAGATTATGGAGGCAATAACAGGGGCCTATCTTCGGCGGCTTAAATATGGCCCAGCTTATGCGTTGTTAAATCGAATGGTGGAGTTGGCCCCCGAAAAAGCCCTTTCCTATTTCTGGCGAGGATGGGTCCTGGAAAGGATGGACAATCCCGGTGAAGCCAAAACAAACTATTTATTGGCAATGGAGCGTGATCCCTCCCTTGTCCAGGTTAAGCTTCGCCTTGGGGAAATCCTTTTGGAGGACAATCGCCCTGAAGAAGCAGTCCCGTATCTTGAAAGCCTGTACACGGATTTCCCAGGCCGCGCGGATGTCCAGGCTCGCCTGGGACAACTTCGTTTCCTCCAGGGGCGCTGGTCCCAGGCAAGGGAACTCCTTGAATCCGCCCTACCCCGATTGGAAAACGACCCCAGTTTGTTGATTCATCTGGCCCGGTTGGACCTGCAGGAGGACCGCCCGGTGGAGGCAGAGGTTTTTTTGAGGCGTATCCTGAAAAACGATCCAACTGACACCGAGGCCCAATTTTCACTGGTTGCTTCCCTTCAAAGCCAAGGCAGGGTGCCGGAAGCGAAAATGGCTTTGGACGAATACAAAATCAAAAAGAAAAACCTGGAAATGGCAAACAATATGCTGAAAGACGAGGCGCAGCACCCAAGCAAAAGTGCCCAAACGGCTTACGAAATCGGCAAAGTGTTATTGGAAATTGGCCGCACCTCTTTGGGAACCTATTGGTTGGACCAAGCTCTCCTTCGGGATCCTACCCATGCCCCTTCCAAGGCCCTTTTGGACAAACAAAATAGCCTAAAAAAGGTTCCGCCCAAGAGTGGCTTTCCCCAGTAGGAAGTTCCTTTGCATTCTTGCCCCAGCTACCAAATGCCAACCCGTTTGTAAACCAAAACAAGAATGTCCTGACACATGGGTAGGGATTGTCAGGCACCAGGGAAACCCCCTACCGAACGGTGGTTGGATTTTTGTTGAAGGCTTTGGTATCCTTCCCAAGTTTTTTTGTGGCGGCTATTTTTTTTGGAGAAATGTCCTTATCCAGGGGAGCCATTCCCTAGGTGGAAATGGATCACGGTTTCCTCACCGATCGCTTGGGCCAGAAATCGAATGACCGGGTTTACTTTTTTGGGAGGCAAGGGTCCGCAATAACCAAGTGATTTGCACATTTTGGGCAAAATTTTCCGATTAACAAGTTTTTCACCCAACCTTGTGCTATGTTTTGATTGTCAGGTCCTTCGCATTTTCCCCGGTTTATTCAGGTGATCCAATTATGTTCCGGATTGGGTTTATTTGTTTTGCGGCATTCCTGATGGGGTCGGTTGACGCCAGGGGGGGGATTTCTTTCACCTTGGATAATTCCAAAAACCGGATGGTTCAGGCCCGCATGGTGGCCCTGGAATTTACTTCGGATCACAATTTGATGTGTCGTGATGGAAGTGATCTGTTAAGTCATGCTGGCCGCTTTCCGGATGTGGAATGGTCCTCCAAAGAGCCCAACTTTGTTGCCCCAATGTCTCACACTCAAGGCAAAACGGTGGAGGCGCGGATTTTGATTCACCTAACCTGGGTGCCTTTGGGGTCGAAAATTCATGTGGTGGGTCATTCCGCAAATGAGGCATTTTCTTTTGAGGGCACAGGGGTTGTTGAGGAATTGGGGGGCGATCCCCGAAAGGCGGTAGTCCTGGTCAAAGGAAAAAAACTCCTACCCGCCCAAATGCGCAAAATGGAAGCCAATATTCATTGGATGGCGACCCTTGAGGTGCCCGGGGAAAATGCCAAGCCTTTTGATTTGGGGTCGACCGAGGGTATCCTCTGTTTTTTAACTAGGGGAACCCCACGAAGGGGAAGTGAGGAGTCTTCCGCGGTTACCCAAATGCGCATTCGGGAAGCCTACAGTAAATTGGCAACCGCCCTGGAGGTGGGGCCAGAGAATCCTTCGGCGGTTGCCATTGTTCATTCGCTGACGAGTTATTGTGGCAAATGGTATAACCCCAAGGTGCACATGGAACGGGATGTTGCGTGGCGGGTTCCCACAACCTGGCGTGCGCGCCAGGCGGGTGCCAGTTGCATATCCATTTGCAATTATTGTTCGCTGATTTTTGATCAGATCGGGATGGAAGGGGCCATTTCCCAGGTGGAAATATGGGCTTCTCCCGAACAGCCCACCATGGCGAAAATTGGTGGCGTGGATTCGGAGGATTTCTTCAAAAATATTGGTCCGTACCAATGCCAATTATTCCTTGCCGATGACCGCAATACACGCTTGGGCCAGGTGGGCGGCTGGGGTGGAATGAACCATTATGAGGGCTGTATTGTCTACCATTACAACAATAGAACCTATTATTTTCCAGGCGGTACCGACCGGGTTTATGAGGACAAAAATACTGTTCTTTATATCTTTAGAACCCTGGTTTGGGCTCGCTACGATAATAGTCGCAAGGAATGGCAGGTTGTCCAGGTGGTCAAGACTTACACACCGCCCAGAAACGGCGCACCCGCCAATTGCGAAATACCCTAATTCGGGTAGTGGGTTTTATTCCTCTTGCGAAAATCAGTCCGAAGGGGAGGGTGGGGGATTTTCCAGCCAAATCCGCCTTTGGCGGGATGAAGGAATGTTGAGCATTTTTCGATATTTGGTAATGGTTCGCCGGGCAATGGGAAAGCCCTCGGCCGTCATTTTTTGGACCAGATCATCATCCGAAAGAGGCATAGTCCTGTTTTCGCTGGCAACCAGTTCCTGGAGGCGTTTTTTCAGTTTTTCCCATGCAATTTCCTCGCCACCACTGGTGGTTGTTCCCCCGGTAAAGAAGCGCTTAAGGGGAAAAAGACCTCGTGGGGTTTGAACATATTTATCGTCAACCGCCCGGCTTACCGTGGTAACATGAACCCCAACCTCATCGGCAACCTGCTGCATCTTGAGAGGTTCAATAAAATCAGGTCCCTCCTCCAAAAACCGTCGTTGTCGCCGAATAATGGATTCCGATACGCGCTTGATGGTGCTTCGCCTTTGTTGAATGGCCTCCTCGAGCCACTGGGCCGACTGGATTTTGCGTTTGAGGTATTCCCTGGTTTTTGGGTCCGTATCAGGATCGCGTAAAGTCTCCCGCCACATGGGATTGATGCGGATTTCCGGGATTCCTCCATCGGTCAACCGGACCTGGTATTCGCCTTGATCGTTGGCCTCCACAAAAAGGTCAGGAACCACATATTGGACCGGGGTGCTGTCGAAACCCGCTCCAGGTCGGGGATTCAGGTGGCTGATTTTGCCAATGGCTCGTTGGATAGGCCCCAATTCAAAACCGGTTTTCTTATGGATAAGCGGCAGGCGATTGTGCCTGATGTCTTCCAAATGTTGGGTAATGAGGATTCGCATCAGGTCGGCATCGGGTTCCTTTTGGGGAATTTGCAAAACCAGACATTCGGCCAGACTTTGAGCTCCGACACCTTTGGGTTCGAGCTTTTGGAGGATCTCCAAAACCACTTCAAGGATGCCAGGATCCGTAATCGGTGGGACATACGAGGCTGCCAATTCAGGCAGGGGTGTCCGCAAATAGCCAGACGCATCCACAAAGGAAACAAGGTACCGCAAAAGGGCCTCGTCCTCGGGAGTCAAATTGAGAAAGGTAACCTGTTCGCAAAGGTGGTCCTGGAGGGATGGTAATCGGCCTACCAAATTTTGCATCAAATCATGTTGGCGGTCGGACGCCTGTTCAACCGCTCCCCGGGAAGGTTTCGAGTCTCCCATGGCTTCTGCCCAGTCCCCACTCAAACTGGTGAGTCGGTCGAGACGGTCAAAATCGGCACAGTCCCCTTCCTGGTCAATATGGAGCTCCTGGCCTTCTGCCTCCAGGACCAGGCCATCCTCGGCGGTATGGGGTTCAGGAGCACCTTTTTCTGCCCAGTCCGGGGATTCGGCGTTAGGTGGGTTTTCCACATCCGTTGCCAGTTCAAGCACCGGGTTTTCCTGGAGTTCGGTTTCCACTTTTTCAAGCAGTGCCATTAAAGGCATCTGCAGGATTTCCATGGACTGAATCATGCGGGGTCCCAAGGTCAGACCAAGGGTCTGCTTCTGGACCATGCTCATTTCTTGTCGCATGAAACCTATCCCCCAAGGGGGCCTATCCTGGGTCCAAAAAGGGCTTAAAAGGCGTGACGGCCATCCAGGGCGTCCGCCAACATCTGGCTGTTTGCAAATTCCAGGGAACACCCAGTGGGCAAACCTCGTGCCAATCTAGTGATTTTTATATCAAAATTCCCCAATACGCTCGCAAGGTAAAGGGCGGTACCGTCCCCCTCCAGGGTGGGATTAGTGGCAAGGATCACCTCTTTTACGGTTCCCTGGCGGACCCGATCAAGCAAGTGGTCTATTGTCAGCTGTTCCGGGCTAATGCCATCCAAGGGCGAAATGCGACCATGAAGCACATGAAACTGACCCCGAAATCGTCCCGCCCGGTCGATCAGGGCCACATCCCTTGGATGTTCCACGACGCAAATCAGTGAGGGATCCCTTTTTTGATCCAGGCAGCAGGAGCAAACCACCTCCTCGGTTGGGGCACAGCATTGACGACACCGATGGATTCGCTCCTTGAGTTCCCGCAAGCTGTCCGCCAAGCCTAGTACCTCCTTTGAGGAAGCCTCCATCAGGAAATGGAGCATTCGTTCGGCACTTTTTGGTCCAATTCCAGGCAGCCTTCCCAAATGCCACAATACTTTGGGAAGGAGCTCGTCGGGGGGCTCGGAAAAGGTATTTTTCGAACGGATTTGTCGGCTCAAAGGGTTAACCTCAAACGGGGTTCAGGGAATCACAAGGCTGAAAAAACGCTATCCAAGCAAACCTGGAAGACCCAAGGCCCCCGGCAAACCGGCCCCTGCAGGTAATCCCATTGCCGCGGTTATCCGTGCCATTTCGTTGGCGATTTGTTCGCGCATCCGGTGAATGGCCAAATTGGTAGCCCCGCGAATCAAATCTTCGAAAAGAACCTTGTCCTCGGGTCGAATCACCGGAACATTCAGGTGCAGTCTGGTCAATTCAAAATTCCCGTTGACCTCCACCTGGACCAAACCCCCTCCCGATTCGCCAAATGCACTAAGTCCAGGAAGCCGTTCCTGAAAGGCTTTCATTTCGGCCTGGATCTTGGGGAGATTTTTGAGGAGAGAGGCCATTTGGCCCATTTCTTTGAACATGTATTCGTTCCCATTTTCAAAAAGGCTTGAATTCCTTAACCTTGGAGCTCATTTTATTCCTGGAGTTCGCCTTCTCCACAAGGGATTTCCTGTTTTTGCCGATACCTGACGGGGATAGGATAAAGGAAGGGACTGGGATGAACCTGGCTCTGCTTCCTACTTAAACCTTCAGGAGACCCTGGCAATGGCCCGGAAGGCATTCACCCTGATCGAACTTTTGGTGGTCATTGCAATTATCGGCGTTTTGGTAGGGTTACTCCTTCCGGCCGTTCAAAAGGTTCGCGAAGCCGCCAGTCGAATGAGTTGTCAAAACCAGATGAAACAATTGGGCCTGGCAACCACTCAATTTGAGGGAACAATGCGGGTATTTCCAGCCGCCTATTCCTACCTCGATGCCTTGGTCCCGGGCCAGTCCCTGCGCCCGATCAGCCTTTTCACGGCGTTGCTTCCTTTTTTGGAACAGGACAGCCTTTACCAGCAATTTTTGGCCACCAATCCCACCCAATTACGCCTTGCCGGCGGGCCCGCAAGTCAACCCATCAGACTGTTTGTTTGTCCTTCTGCTTCTGGCATCATAAATCCTGTGGGCACCGGAACGATGATTGCAGGGGTTACGACCTATGGTGGAAATTCCGGAATTCGGAATTTTCCTTTGGAACAAGGAACGGCGGATGGGGCCTTTCCTGTTTTTGATGATTCCCCCACTAAAAATGCGGCTCAAACAGCCCTATCGATGGCGAATGTTCGTGACGGGACCAGCAATACCCTCCTTTTTGGGGAAAAAATAGGAGGGGACGGCAATTGGGACAGCTGGGGTAGCGCAACGATTGATCCCCCCCCTCCCTTTGCCTTATCGGGGTATGCCTCTTACCAGGTTTGGGCAGGGATTGGGCAATTCCCCCCTGCCCAAGTAACCGGATCGGCCTGGAGTACCCTGAACTATTCCGTGCCTAGACCTTATATTCCCCCGCCACCCGTTTTTGGTGCTCCGCAACCGCCGCCAAAAATCCCCTGGAATACCATTCAGGGGGATATGGAGGCTCGGGTGGGAGCTTGGGGGAGTGCCCACACAAGTGTGGTTCAATTTGGTTTTGTGGATGGGTCGGTTCGTTCGCTCAATGTCAATATTTCCCTGGCCGCTCTGCGGGCCTTTGCAACGGTTGCGGGCGGAGAAATCACCGACAATACTCCGTGATTTGGGTTGATTTTGAACCGGTTTTAGGGAAAAACCTTGGATTTATTCGACTGAATATAAAGGTTGTGGTTGGCCAATCCGCCCGGTAGCCGGTTAGATACCTACAGGGGTTGGCAAAGGGTGAAGTATGGCCGTTGCAATGCAGTTGAAAACCATTAGGGAAAAAATAGAGAATGGCCAACGCTTAACCTTTGAAGACGGGATGGTCCTTGAGGAAAAAGCGGACCTGTTTTTCCTGGCGAAAATGGCCCATTTGGTTCGGACCCGCAAAAACGGTACAACGGCCTATTACAATGTCAATGTCCATCTCAATCCAACCAATGTTTGCGTTTACCGCTGTTCGTTTTGTGCCTTTCGGGCCAACATGGATGATGTCCGTGCCTATGTGATGAGTGATGATGAAATTCTGGCAAGAGGGGCGGACGCTGATCAGCGCGGTGCCACGGAAATGCATATTGTTGGGGGTCTCCACAATAAAAAACCTTTTGAATGGTACCGGCATATCCTTGAAATCGTTCACAAGGCTTACCCCAAAATCCACCTCAAGGCCTATACGGCGGTGGAGTGGGATTGGTTTCAAAGGCTTACCGGAAGGCCAATCAAAGACCTGTTGCAAGAGTTTCGGGATGTGGGGATGGGTAGTATCCCAGGCGGTGGCGCAGAAATATTTCATGAGGAAGTTCGTTCTCAAATTTGCGAACACAAAGCCGACACCGCCAAATGGTTTGAGTGCCATCGGGAAGCCCATAAATTGGGCATTCGATCCAATGCAACCATGCTTTATGGCCACATTGAAAAACCGGTTCACCGAATTGATCACCTGATTCGGTTGCGTGAGCTTCAGGAGGAAACAGGTGGGTTTCAAACCTTTATTCCCCTTGCGTTTCACCCCAACAACAACAAATTAAGCCACCTGCCAAAAGCTTCTGGAGTAATGGATCTTCGGGTGATGGCCATTAGTCGATTGATGCTGGACAATTTTCCGCATATTAAAGCCTATTGGGTGATGTTGGGAATAAAAACGGCCCAAATAGCACTATGGCATGGGGCAGACGATATTGATGGAACAGTGGTGCATGAAAAAATATACCACGATGCTGGGTCGGATAGCCCTCAAGAACTTACTGTTCAAGAAATCCGCCACCTGATCACAGAGGCGGGTTTCAACCCCTTGGAACGAGATACCTTGTACCAAGAAGTCATTCGTGAGCCCAATCAAAGTTGGAAACGGCGAATGTCCCTCCCTATATCTCAATAAATTTATAGCCATAAGACAAATTTATTTATTAATTGATATCTTGATATTGTCCTCGCATGGTTTACCTTACCAGAACGCTTTTCCCAAGTGGAAAAGTTTGCCAATTCGTTACCAGTTCCACCCATTCACAGCATTTTTCTCCCAGCTTTGGCCCAAGGTGGCCGAATTAAGAAGTGGATCGGCGCACCTCGGGTTCAATCCGGGCGTGTGGATCGTTCGTCGTAGGTTGTCGGGCAAGTCATGGGGACTTTTTCGGCAATCTGGATGAAACTTTCCCGCTAACCTTCCTGTCCTTTGCAAGGGCAAAGAGGGTGATCGTGCGGATTCTGGGATTTGCCTTTAGTGGCCACCCCGAGGTGTTCACATGTCAGCATCTGAATCGGTTCGTAATTGGTTAAGCCGCAAGGGTAAAAATACGGCGGTTCCGTTGAACCGTCCCCTTTTGCTT
This sequence comes from Planctomycetia bacterium, assembly GCA_005808665.1. Classification (GTDB taxonomy): domain Bacteria; phylum Planctomycetota; class Planctomycetia; order Gemmatales; family Gemmataceae; genus SYLG01. Next base: position 42,336 of record SYLG01000049.1, read on the forward strand.
AACCCGGCTTTGGAACTCCTTGAAGATAGGGCAGTACCAACCGCCTATCTCGTGGACACCACGCTGGATAATGTGGTAACCGATGGGTTGATCACCCTTCGGGAGGCGGTTTTGGCCGCCAATACAGGTCAACCGGTGGGGGATGCCCCTGCGGGTGATGGAAATGATCAAATCCATTTTGCAACGGCTCTCGCAGGGCAGGCCATAAGTTTTCAAATCACAGGCGATTCCAGCTTGGGAAACAGTGCCTTGGCAGTAGCCAGAAACATTGCCATAGAGGGCCTTCCCCAAGGGGGCCTCATTTCCGTAACGCTTAGAAACGATTCTACTTATGGCGATAGGCGACTTTTCGTGGTGGAACCGGGGGCCAACCTGCAACTTTTTGATGTAATTCTTTCGGAGGGTGTGGCGGTTGGAGCAAGTGGCAATTCAGGCGTCCAAGGGGGTGGAGGCGGAGGTGGCGGCGCAGGGATGGGTGGTGCCATCCTTAATCAAGGAAATTTAACCCTCCAAAACAGCACTCTCCATAAAAACATGGCCCAAGGGGGCCGAGGGGGAGATGGGGCGTTTGCTCCTGGTTCTGGCGCCCAGGGTGGTTTGGGAGGCGGGCTTTTGGGAGGAGCCGGAGGCACCGCCAATGTGGCCGGGATTGCGGGGGGATTTGCTTCCGGAGGCGGTGGGGGTGGCGGAACAGGAGCAAGTGCATCCGGGGCCGGGGGTTTTTCAGGTGAAAATGGCTTTGGTGGGGGAGCAGGGGGTGGTTCCGCTTCCAATTCCGCAAGTCCAGGCGATTTTGGCGGTCGAAATGTTGTCTATGGTGGACGGGGTGGTCAAGGTGACTCCATTCAAGGCGGTGGCGGCGGTGGCGGAGCGGGACTTGGTGGAGCTTTATACAATTTGGGCGGTTCCGTTTCTGTGGTCAATTCCACTTTTGGTTTCAATCAGGCCAAGGGGGGCCAAGCAGGAATAGGGGGGAATTTTTCTGCGACAGGGCTCGGTTTAGGGGGGGCAATCTTTTCACAAAACGGCTTTGTCCGGGTGGACAATTCCACCTTGGCTAAAAATAGTGCCAGCCAAGGCGGGGCAATATTCGCCGTTGCTGATGGTGCTTCGGCAAGCGTAACCATGAACAGTTCGATAGCAGCCCAATCGGATGGTGCCAGCGATGTGGTCGGCCAATCTATCCATTCCGGGATTCTCTCCGTATTGGGTGAGGCCAACCTGATTCAATATGCTGATAACTTTGCTGCCGGAACTTCCACTAACCTTGATCCCCAATTAACAAACCTGGCCCGGAATGGGGGGCCAACCCCTTCGTTTTCCCTCCGATCGGGCAGCCCTGCACTTCAACTGGGCACAAATAGCCTGGGTTTGATCTTTGATCAGAGGGGCCAAGGATTTCCCCGAACCGTAGCCTCCTCCATTGACATTGGGGCCTTTGAATATGGGAACAACCAGGTTCCCCAAGTCATTGCCATCAATCGCAATTTCCCCTTGGATCAGGCCACCAACGCCACCACGGTTGATTTTCGTGTTGTTTTCAATCAATCCCTAACCGGTGTAACTCCCGCCGATTTTGCACTTGCTGGTTCCGGGATCAGTGGGGCCACCATTCAATCTGTCGTTCCCGCATCCGGCTTGGAACCCGCAACGGAATACCTTGTCCAGGTTAAAACCGGTGGTGATGGCTCATTAGGCCTCAATCTTGCCCAACCCGGTGGGGCGGTTAATGCCCTGGGCGATAAGGTCCAGGGGACTTTTGTCGGGGATTTTTACAACATCGATAAAACTCAGCCCGCCGTCGTGGGAATCAATCTTTTGGATACCAATCCCACCAATGCAAATTCGGTTCGGTTTGGAGTTATTTTCAGCAAAGATTTGGCAAATTCGCCCGCCTTGGCCAATTTCTCCCTGGATGGATCGGGTGTTACCGGGGATATTTTTTCCGTGGTTGCTGTCAATGGCTCGGCAAGTGCCTTTGTCGTAACCGTTACCAATGTCTCTGGCAGCGGCAACCTCAAGTTAAACCTGTCCGACCCTGCCGGGATCACCGACCTGGTCGGGAATCCCCTCCAGAGTTCATTTTTTGCCGGACAAAACTACATCGTTGACCAGGTTGCACCAGAAGTAAGTTCCATAACTTTGTTGCAGGACCGATTGGCAACCGAAGGTGCCCTTGAGTTTCAGGTGGTCTTTTCGAAACCAATCAACCGTTTGACCGTTAATGCCTTGACGGTTCAGGCCAGTTCAACTGGGGCTCCCGCGCCCGGTTTTGCCTTGGGTACTATATCCGGGAGCGAAACTACTTATCGGGTCCGGATCAATGGCATTGGAAGTGATGGCTTGATCACCGTTTCCATTGCGGACAACGCAGCAATTTTTGATCTTTATGGAAATCAACTTGGGTTGGGGCTTGCCAGCAATCCAGTCGCCGTTTCAACCACCAAGCCTTGGGTTCAATCGATCGTTCCCCTGGTTGGCACCCCAACCAATCAGCCGGTTGTATTCCAGGTGACTTTTTCCAAGGATATGCAGCCAGCGTCAGTGACCGTTGACGATTTCACCCTTGTTGGGGATGGAACTGCGGTAGGCCAAATCATCTCCGTGACCCCAACGGCAAATGCTGCCGTTTATGAAGTGTTAACCGGTGGGTTGGTTGGTACGGGGAGACTAGGTCTGGACATCAGTCCAGCGGCTATTCTTCAGGATCAAGCAACCGGTCAGCGACTTACCGGGACCTTTACCGATACCCAATTTGCCTTGGTGGACACAAATGGTCCCCTCGTAACCAGTATCCTCCCGATGGATGCCAACCCATCCCAGGAAACGACCCTCCATTTTCGGGTGAGTTTCGATAAGGAAGTGGATCCGGTAACCGTTGTTAATTCTGCATTTACAGTCGTTGGCCCCGTTGGGACTACCTGGGTGGTTAGCACCGCAACCCAGGATCCAACCTTTGCCAACCAATATATCATTGCCGTCCAGTCTACCGGGGCCGCCGCCAATGGGGCCCTGGTCCTTTCCGTTCCTACCACGGGCGGAATTCGGGATTTGGCCGGTAACCTTCTGGAACGGAGTTTTGATTCCGGCCAATCGTACTCCATTACCTCTGCAGCTCCGGGTGTTTCGTCCATCATCCTGGCCGATCCCAATCCTACCCGGGCTTCGCTGTTGGGTTACTACATCAGTTTCTCCGAGGATATTGATCCGCAAACGCTTAATCCCTCGGATTTTGTTGTTGAAACCGTTTCGGGAACGGCTTCCGGGGTGGTCTCTTCCATTTCAGGTTCGGGCAACCAATATTTGGTGTTGGTAACAATCACAGATGGCGATGGTCAACTACGCCTTGATACAGCAAATGACTCGGAAATTCGTAACCTTGCAGGCGTAAAAATCAACGCACAAGGGTACACGGGCGGCCAAATATACGACATCCTTTTTCAGCCACCTACCGTTAATTCTTCCACCCCAACGGCACCCCGATCTGGTGTGTCCACTGTTTCCTTTTTAGTCAATTTTAGTTCGGTTATGAATGCCTCTACCTTGACCCCAGGCAACTTTCAGGTGTCATCAGTAGGCCTGGGGGGATCCCCATTTATTTCCTCCGTCGTGGCTGACCCGGTTTTCCGGAATCTTTGCCAAGTCTATGTTTCAGGCTATTCCGGGTCTGGTTCCTTAAAGGTTAATGTCCTTGGGAATCGTGGAGCCCAGGATGCCGCCGGGAACCCCCTCATTCAAGGTTTCAGTGGCGGGACAGCCATGGAAATCAATACGGTTCCCGTGGTAGCTACTTCGGTTAGTTCCTTTTCCGTAGCCACCAGGTTGGACACAGCGTTTTCCCCTCCGGCGACTGCGGTTCCCTTTGAAGTACCTTTTACGGGTGCGATTAACCCAGCTTCGATTTCAATAGCCAGTTTCACCCTGATCGGGTCCTCCGGGACGATTAGCAGTGTTTTTATTGACCCATTTACCCAGGTCAGGGCTTTATTGATCATTTCAGGCGTTACCACCGAGGGACTCCTTTCCGTCAATCTCAAACCCAACTCCGGAATAACCGATACCTTTGGCAATTTGGTATCCCCAATGGGTGTTGTCGGAACGCCCATTATCGTAAGCAACGCCCAACCATCCATTGCTTCGATTGTTTTGGTGGGAAGCCCCATTGTCGTTACTTCAACGGCCCAATATCGGGTTACATTTACCCCGCAAAATGGGGTCAATATCGATCCCTCCACCGTGATTCCAACCGGGTTCCATCTGGCAACAACCGGCTCTGTTCAAGGAGTAATCTCAAGCGTCACCCCGGACAGTACGAATCCCAATGTTTTCCTGGTGAATGTAACCAATCTCACAGGGAAGGGGACCATGGCGGTGGAGGTTCCCCAACCGGCACAAATCATGGATTATGCCGGGAATTTACTTGCCGGACTTCCATATTCTGAAACCCCAACCAATGTGAATGCCATTGGCCCGGTTGTTCTTTCCATTGAATGTGTAAACCCTTCGGTGACAAATAGTACAAGCGTCGTATTTCGGGTGAAATACTCGGAACCTGTCCTTAACGCCCTGGTCCTTTCCAACTATTCCCAAACCATTTCCGGATCATTGACCGCAAACATTGTTGGGGTGGTTCCAACGGCTTTGGTCCCGGACAATACCAGTTTTGATGTCACCATTGGGTCGATTGGCGGGCAGGGAACCTTGGGCCTTCAGGTCTCAGGGGCTAGTATCCAAAATTTCGACGGAACCGCTTTCAAGGGGCTCTTCGCGGCCGGGCAATCTTACCTTATCGACAACCGGCTCCCTGCCGTTTCCAGCAGTACCCCAAGTGTCAGTGGACCGACTTCGACCGCCTCCATGACATTCACTCTTTTATTGAATGAACCCGTTAAAATTGCTACCGTGACCCCGGGTGTCCTCAATTGGGTTCAAACAGGATCCGTGACCAGTACCTTGACTTCCATTACCCCGATCAATGAAGTTGCTCCTGGCTTGGCAAACACTTTTCAGGTTGAAGTCAATTCCATTGGTGGGACTGGAACTCTTGGATTAGGGCTTATCGCCAATTCGAATATAGAAGACGCCTTTGGCAACCTAATGAAAGCGTCTTTTACGCCTACAAATATAGCAGTAATCAATCATTCTACCCCAAAGGTCACAAATATCGTTTCCGGTAACACTAGCCCGATCACCAGCAGTTCTGCGATTTTCCGGGTTCTCTTTGACACCCCAATCAACCCGGCCACCGTGGATGCCTCCGATTTTGAACTGATAAAATTCGGCGTTAACGGGTTCATCAGTTCCATTGTTCCGGACGATTCGACCAATCAAACGATGCGTGTAACCCTGGAGGGGCTCCAAGGTGATGGGTCTTTGACCCTAGATTTGGTCGAAAATGCTTCCATTCAGGATTTTGCCGGCAATCTGATTGATCCTGAACAAGTGTTTGGCCCCTATGAAAGGGTGCTCAATGTTGCCCCACGGGTGGAAGCCATCATTGCCCAAACTCCCAAGGTCAATAGTTCTACAGCAAATTATCAGGTCTTTTTAAATCAACAAATCCAAGCACCTTCAGGTACAGGATCAGAATTCCCCGTAGACATTAACAATTTCAATCTCCAAATGAATGGAAGCCTTACCGGACAAATCATTAGTGCTGTTGGGAACAATGGATTTTTTGGCGGTTCTCATATTTTGGTGGAAATTGGCAATTTGGCCGGTCAAGGCACATTGACCCTTGGAGTTTCCGGGAACTCAACCATTTTCAATACGGTAGGCATCCCCCTTTCCCAGCCGGTGGACCCCTCGGCCAGTCAAACCATTGAGGTTAACACAATTGTCACGGTTGCTCAAACCATTGACCTAGGCGGGGAAGTGGATCTTGATCCCACCAGGGCAATGGGTAAAGCCTCCTTTGTGGTGAATTTCTCACAACCGGTGGATTCGGCTACAGTACTGTTAGCTGCTTTTGAACCCCAATTTTCAGGGACAACCACAGGGACTTTGGATTCGGTACTGGGGAGTGGTTCGAGCTATCTTGTCATGGTGAAAAACCTCACCGGAACCGGTACCTTGCAATTGAACCTTCGTGCCGATTCGGGAGTTGTGGATACCTTTGGTACGCCGGTGACTGCACCTTTCAACTCTGGCCAATCGTATATTGTTCAATCGATCCTCCCCATTCAGACCCCTGAACCCCAGGTTACCTTGAATGCCGTTGATGCAACCCTTCCCACCAACCGTCAAAATCTTCAGTTCGTGGCCCAGTTTAATCGTGACATGGTTTCATCCACCGTTACCGCCGAAAAATTTGAGCTTGTCCTGTCCGGGGGAGCAACCGGCCGGGTTACCTCGGTGGTTGGTTCGGGACAGACCTATTTGGTCTCGGTGGATTCGGTATCCGGAACCGGGTCTTTATCCCTTCGAACCATTCAGGATCCCCAATTTCAAGACTACTATGGCAACCAAATTTCGGGCCAACCGACTTCGCTATCCGGATTCGAGGTGGATAATACCAAACCAACGGTAGCCGGGATAATTCTGGATAATCCAATCCAAACCAATCGTGAATTGGTTGTCTATTCTGTTGATTTTTCGGAAGCAGTAAATCCCCTAACGGTTACTTCTGCAAATATGGTAACCGCTTCTCGTGGTGGCCAAATTGTTTCCATCCAACAATTGACCTCCACAAACTATCAAATTTCTGTGGCCACGAATGCAAGTTCCGAATCTCTGGGTTTGGTCTTCTTTAATATTCTGGACCTGGCTGGAAACCCACTTTATTATGATTCGACAAATGACCAATCCTACCAGGTAGACCGGGTTGGACCCAATGTGGTTAGCATTGACCGTTTGGATTCCTCACCCACCGGGTCTCCTTCTGTCCGATACCAAATCGTTTTCAGCGAAACTGTTGATGCGACCACTGTTTCCCCAGCAGACTTTTTACCCGTGGTTTCGGGAACATTAACTGCAAGTATTCAAAGTGTCCAAGGGTCGGGATCAACCTACATTTTAACGGTTGATGTTCTGGGTGGATCGGGTAACCTCACTATTTCCGTACCGGCAACATCTGGAATCATTGACATTGTTGGCAATCCTTTGACAGGTCCGTTTTCGGCATCGGAATCCTATACGATCAATCGAAATGCGCCCAAGGTGGTTTCTTTCAATTCTGTTGTCCCTGCCGTTTCAGCAGGTCAAACTATCAACTATTTGTTAACCTTTGATTCCCCGGTGGATGCGGCAACGGTGGTACCTGGTGCATTTCTTGTCCAGGCAACCGAATCGGCCTCCGGACAAGTGACAGGCATTGTTGGATCGGGAAATCAATATCAGGTTTCGGTGGCTCCTTCGGGGGGTAACGGTGTCATTTCCCTGGAATTGCCGACTTTTTCAGGTGTCGTCGATCCGGAAGGAAATGAGGTCCAATCCGCATCTGTATCCACGGTTTGCCAATACGAAGCCGTTGCCCCTACGGTAACCAGCCTTATTCCCAGGGGCAGTTCCATTCAGGGTGGACCAGTCCTCCAGTTCCAGGTTACCTTTAGCCAACCGATGTTGGCTGGGTCATTCACCTCGGACAGCGTGGTTTTCCAAACAACGGGAAATGCGGTTGTGGGTTTTGGCAATATACAGTGGGTTAGTTCTACCGAAGCAATCCTGAATGTAAATGTGGTCAATGGCCAGGGTTCCATCGCTGTTCAAATTTTGGCCAACAGCGGGATTTTGGACCTTGCTGGAAATGCCCTTTCCCTGGGGGCAACCAGCACCGAAATACTCCTGGAAGTAACACCCCCCTCGGTTGTCCTCCTTTATCCTGAACTTGGCAGTGGATTTCGAACAAATGCTTCCCAGGTTTCCTTTGCGGTTGTGTTTAGTGAAGGAATGCCGGCAGGGGCGGTACCCCTAAGTGCCATCCAGGTACTAACCACCGGGACCCTTGTTGCCCAGGTAATCCGTGTGGATCAGGATCCTCAGGATCAATCCGTATTCCATATCATCGTGGGTGGTCCCTTGCCTGGTCTTGCCATGTCGGGTGCAGGAACACTTAACCTTAAGATTCCGGATGGTGCGGCAATCTATGATGAAGCTGGCAACCAATTGTTCCAAGGTGCGTCCACCAATATTGGCATTTTAGTCAATCGTGTCACCCCTGCAATAACCGGTATCGTGCCGATTGGTTCATGGAAATCGGGATCAGCAAGCCCTGGTTTTATTGTTTCCTTTAATGAAGTCTTACCGTTTGATGCGGTAAAACCATCTGATTTCACAATTTCCCTGGTTGGCATTTTTAGTGCTGGGATGACGGTGGATTCAGTCCTTCCGATTAACTTTACCGGGAATGAATCCTCCCAGTTCCAAGTCACACTTGCCGGGGCGGACGGATTGGGAACAATAACGATTGGCGTCAGTCCCACCGCAGACATCAAGGATTTCGAAGGCAACCAGCTTGATCCCTTGGCACCGGTTTCCAGTACGGCCTTGGACTTCAATTCGGAGATTACCACGGTCCAATCGGTGAACCTGGTTGGGGTGATTCCTTCCCCTACGAATCAAACCTCCATCACTTATGAATTGGTGTTTGAAGCACCCGTTAGCCACGCCGATGGCAGTGCCCTTGACCTGTCTGATTTTGAAACCACTGCTCCCAAGGGTGGGACTGCCCGAGGCACCGTTAGTGCGGTAATCGGTTCAGGAACGACTTATCAGGTTACGGTTTCCTTTGTTTCGGGAACGGGGGATATGGGGATCCGCCCTCTTTCAACCATTGTTAATGGGTATGGAGTATCGGTAAACCTGGGTACTCCTGATCCTGATGCTTTGGCCAATGTGGATCGTACTCCTCCGGCGGTGGTCTCCATAATTCGTACCGGGGGAGGCTCCGCCATTACAGGGAGTCCAACGAGTACCTGGACGGTAACCTTTAGTAAACCTGTAAATGCCTCCTCGGTAAATGCCAGCGATTTCAGACTCATTACCTCCAACTCCCTCATTGCCGAAATCGTGGATGTTATCGGCGAGGGCAATCTTTTCCAGGTAACCGTTCGCAATATCACAGGCGATGGTGTAATAAACCTTGCGGTACCCCAGGGTGCCTCCATTTTTGACAATGTAGGAAACCGGCTGGTTGGCGATTTTACTGCGGGTGAAACCTATTCCACGGATAGGGTATTACCAAAGGTCTTTGAAATTCGTCCGATAACTGATACTTTGGTCCATTCAGGGGAGCAAATCCTGTGGAATGTGTATTTTGATAAACCTGTCCAACCCTCTACTGTAACTCCGGAGGTTTTTAAATTATCCAATCCGGATGGAACGGAATCCAATCCAACCGCATTTGGACGCATTGCCTCGGTCCTAACCTCGCCGGATAACCCTTACGACTATATCGTGGTGGTGGATCAACTTGGCGGTAATGGCCAGCTTCGGCTTGATCTTCCCTCCGGAAGTCCTGTTGCCGACGCTGCGGGCAATCGTCTTGCCAATGGGTATAATTCCGCACGAGTAGTTGTTGTTGATTCCCATGCTCCGGTACCCGAGTTGATTACCCGGGCTAACAACTCACCAACTGCTGCCTCTGGAGTCGGTTTCGTCATTACTTTTGATACGCCCGTATCCTTCGCAAGCCTGACGCCTGAAGATTTTGAGGTGGTAGGCACATTCTCCGCCTCGGGAATCGTCACCTCGTTCAGCCCCATTGATTTCGAAGGCAAACGGTTTGGGGTTCAGGTTTCAGGCATCACAGGTGAAGGGACCCTTGGTTTGGCCATCAGGCCGACTGCCCTGATCACTGACCTTGCGGGAAATCCGCTCGCCTATGGCCTCGGGGGACAACTACCCTACTCGGTTGATCGGGTGGCCCCTACCGTCCAGGAAATCCTGACCATTCCCAACGGCTCACCCATACTAACCGGATCTTCTGCGATATTTGAAATCGCTTTTACCGAAATTGTTACCGCCTCTACCGTGAATCCAACGGATTTTAACCTCTTAAAGACAGGGGGAATCACGGGAACGGTCAGCTCCGTTCAGCCAAAATCCGGCGTTGGCAATGACCAAAGGTACCTGGTTACCGTCAATGGTGTGTCAGGAACCGGAACGCTTGGCCTTCAAGTTCCATCAGGTGCCATTATTACAGACCTGTTGGGTAATAACCTGTCCGGCGGGTACACGATTGGCCAAACCTTCTCCGTTCGGACAACCGCCCCGACGGTCGCCAGCATTACCACCACTTTGCCAACCAGTCAAATCGTTCGCGTTTCCTCCGCGTCCTTTAACCTGGCATTTTCCAAGCCGGTTCAATGGGCCACGGTCAACACGGGATCGTTGAAAATCGGCACGGTGGGCGGCATCACAGGGACCCTTACCAATGCCAGCATAATTCCATTGGATGGGGATGCTATTACCGCCACCAACTTTAAAGTGGTGGTGACCAATATCCAGGGTTCCGGTTCCCTCCAACTCAAGGTTGTTGGCAACATTATCAAAGATGCAACGGGTCAGTTTCTGGTTACCCCGTATTCGGGCCCTTTGGTTTCCATTGATAATCAGGCACCCAATATCGTGGGAACCCCACTTCTGAATGTCAGTCCCACAAGTGCTTCCAGTTTTGGTTTCCGGGTCAATTTCAGTGAGAATGTGGTGGTGGATTCCGTTTTGCCCACCTCTTTTGCATTGAATGACCCAACCCTAAAGGTTACGGGACAAATCTGGAGCATCGTTCCGGTTTCACCCATTAACGGTCGGGCAAGTGCATTCAATGTGTTGGCTCAGGGTATCAAAGGTACCGGTTCCGTCACTCTAAGCCTTTTGCAGAATTCAGGCATTCAGGACTCCCTGGGAAATACTCAAAACGGAGCCTTTAATGGCAGTACCCTGTACAGCGTCCAGAATGCCCTGGGGACCACCAACCCCATGGTTTCGTCGATTGTTTTGGATCCGGGCAATCCCGCAACCTCAAGCACAGCAACCTTCCTGGTGGCTTTTGATAAACCGGTTACCAATGTATTGCCAACCAGTTTTACAACCACCATTGCTGGTGCTTCCGTGGATTTGGCCACAGCAATCAATCCTTCGCTTTATCGGGTTGTGGTTAGCCAACTGCCTTCCATCCAGGGCAACCTCAGGCTTAACCTTCCCAATAATTCGGGCATCGTTGATGCTTCCACCGGACTACCCTGTTTGGGTTACCTTGCCGGTGAAACGCTCTACCGGTCCAGCGTGAATTCCCTAAGTTCAACCGTGGATACATCTGCCCCTACCAATGGTGGGGTAACCGGTCGGGTGGTTTATCATGTGACCTTTTCCCAACCCGTTCAGATTTCAACGGTCGAAAACAACCTTCTCCAAAATTTTGGTTTTACCTCCGTTTCCGGGAATCCAACAGGCACGGTGCTTTCCGCCACGGCTGCCGATTCATTGGGTGGATTGGCCACCCGCTTCGACATTGAAGTTGGTTCCCTTTCGGGGCAAGGCCAGCTTCGACTTAATGTGGCAAACACAAACCTGATTCTTTCCGCGGGGGGTAACAGCACCGCTGCTTTCAATGCAGGCCAAAGCTACAACATCGACACCGTAAATCCCACCGTGGTGAGTATTGTTTGCTTGAACGGAGCCCTGACCTCTGCTAGCCAAATCACTTGGCGGGTTACCTTCTCGGAGCCGGTTGTTCCAGCATCTGTTACCCAGGACACTCTTTTTCTGGTCGAATCGGGCTCTGCACGCGGTGGTTTTGCCTCCATCAGTGGATCGGGTTCGGTTTACCAAATCACCGCGAACCTGGTTGAGGGCATGGGAACCATAGGGCTTTCCGTTTTACCCGGTTCAGGCTTAAGTGGAATTAGGGACCTTGCCGGAAATGTACTTGTTGAATCTGCCCAAGGCCCCAATACCAATGTCGATTACACCCCACCCAGGGTTTTGGGTGTAGCCATCAAGGATCCCAGTACGGTTACTTCGGGTCCGGCTTCGTTTGCCATTGGTTTTTCCAAGGCGATGAATCCCGCAACCGTAAATAATAACGCCCTGAAGCTGGTGGCGGATCCTCTTGGAAGTGTTTCCAGTTCCATCCAAACGATAGCGGTCACCGGTCCCAACACATTTGAGGTTGGGACGAACATTTCTTCTGGTAAAGGTAGCTTGGGCCTGGATGCGATTGTTGGCCGAGCCAGGGATGCGGCAGGCAACCCACTGGTAGCCGGATTCTCCGGTGGCCAAAGTTATGCCGTTTCCGCCAATCCACCAGAATGTTTGTCGATTTACCCTGCGGATGGTAACCGAAGCACCCGGCAAAGGTCTTTGGACTTTAATGCCTACTTTAATACTCCCATGAACCCTCAAACGGTGCTGGCTTCGGCTTTTCAAACAAGGAGTTCAACGGGTGGAGTAACCGGATCGGTCACCATGGTGGTGCCTTTGAATGAGAGCTCAACGGCATTTCGCATCACCGTTGAAAATGTCTCAGGAAATGGAACACTTGAGGTTGAGCCAATCAATGGGAATTCCATGGCGGACCAGATGGGCAGGGTTCTGGTTTATAATCCTAATCTTTACACAGGATCCTATGAGGTTGACCATATCGCACCGACGGTTACGGGGATTTCCATAGTAGGAAATAGCCTGAGTAACCAAGCCTCAGTTCAGTTTTTGGTTTCCTTCAGCGAAGGAATTTCCTCGGAATCGTTGATTCCCGCTGCGTTTGGTCTGGTTACTACGGGTAACCTGATTGGGCGGATTTCAACTGTGGGTGGTGATAATGGGTCCTATTCGGTTCTCGTTAATAACCTTTACGGGGAAGGGACCGTGGCCCTGGTGGTGCTTGGGAACGGATTGATCACAGATATTGCCGGTAATTCCTTTGTCGGAAACCCGGTTACAGGCCCCGCCATCACCATTTCCACCCAAGCCCCAACCGTGCTTTCGATTGATCCGGTAGGACCCACCAAAACCAATGCATCCGAGGTGCAATTCCAGGTGGCATTCTCCCAACCGATGGATCTTGGAAACATTGAACCGTCTGACTTTGTTCCCCTCTTTACGGGCAGCCTTTCGGGCCAAACCCTCACCGCCGTGGCGGTACCGGGATCAACCTCCCTTTTCACCATAACCGTGGGCAATTTGGTAGGCAAGGGCACCGTTGGCCTCATGGTGCCCGAAAATGCCACACTGCTGGATCAGGCAGGGAACCCACTCCAGACTTCCTTTACCGGGTCATCCACCTTTAATGTGAATCGGGTTGCTCCGGTAATATCCACTTTCCAATCCCTGGAGGGCTACAACCCCACCAGCAAATCCGCACCCTTCCTGCTTTCTTTCACAGAAGCCGTGGTAGGCGTTACTCCCACCCGCTTCACCATCACCCCTGCCGGGGCCGGGGTGATCACCAATCTGCAATCTTTGGATGGTGGCATTACCTTTACATTCGATGTTCTCTCCAGTCGGCAGGGTGCGCTAAAGGTAACCTTGAACCCGGGGGGTATTACCGACACCTATGGAAATGCGTTGGTGAGCGGGGGATCGGTAGCCATTAATTATGCTCCTGCTTTGCCAACCGTTGCTGCGTTAGGAATAGGTGGACTTCCAAAGGTTCAGGTCATTACTTCGGATGGTTCAAGCCATACTTTCCAACCCTTTGGTTCAGGGTACAAGGGTGGAATCAGCGTAGCGGCCGGCGATGTCAATGGAGATGGGGTAGCCGACATCATTATTGGGGTGGCCAGTGGAGCCGCACCTCACATTAAGGTCTTTTCTGGAACGACTTACCAACCGATCATGAGTTTCTTTGCCTTTGCCACATCCTACACAGGTGGGATCAATGTGGGAGCAGGGGACATCAATGGCGACGGTTTCTCGGATGTGATTGTGGGTTCGGGGCTCAATGCCAGGCCTCATGTCAAAGCTTTCTCCGGCAATAACGGGCTCGCCATCCGAAGTTTCTTTGCCTATGCGGCCAATTTTGCCGGTGGAGTTCGGGTGGCGACTGGCGATGTTGACGGGGATGGGGTGGCCGAAATCATTACCGGTTCGGGTGCGGGAACCAGGGGCCATATCAAGGCTTTCAAGGGTGGGTTTAATACGGTCATCAAGAGTTTCTTTGCTTATGGCCCCAGCATCACCACCGGAGTTTTTGTGGCCTCGGGAGATTTGGATGGAGATGGCCAGGCGGAAATCGTTGCCTCCCTGGCCCAAGGTGGACTATCGACTGTCCGCATTTTCAAGGGTAACCAACTAACCCCCCACCAGGAGTTCCAGGCGTTTACCACCTCCTTCCGCGGAGGATCGAGGGTTGCCATTGTAAACCGTGCCGATCAAACGGGGCCAGTGATTGCAGCCGGGAACGGCCCAGGCCTTCCTTCCCAAATCCGCTCCTTCAATGGCCAAACCACCGCCTTCATTGACACCGTGTTTGTCTTGACCGAGTTTGGTTTCGAAGGGGGAATTTTTATAGGGTAACCGACCGGGGCGACCTACCTTTGCCAAAACCCCGGTTCTCCGGGGTTTTTTCTTGGACTTTCGTTCCATATTCTGGATACGGAACACTTTTCGACCTATAATACCATTTCCAAACGAAGAAGGTGGGCACTTGCCCGCCCGCTTGGAGCAATATCCAAACATTTGATTTCGTCCTTGCCTTCGTGCCCAGGGACGGATTTCGAACGGGGTTTTTTCCTTCATGGTCAATCGTAACATTTTACGCCAATTCGAACTTACCGATCTCGATATTAACGACCAACTCAATGAGGCTTTCGTAAACGAAGAAAGCATTTGCGATCTTGAGAATTGGCTTCCGGAAGAAAAGCAGGCTTTTGACGCCAATAAAATTGTAACCGGCCGCGTCGCCAATATCCTCAGTGACCGTATCGTCATCGATGTCGGCCACAAGAGCGAGGGGGAAATCCCGATCAATGAATGGCAAGAAGAAGGAATTGCCAAAATTTTGTTGCCGAAAATTGGCGATGAAATTCAGGTTCTTATCGACTCGGTGGAAGATGAAAATGGCATCATCCAGCTTAGTTTCCGCAAAGCGAAACGGCTCAAGGAATGGCAAGCCATTATTGTCAAGCACAAGGAAGGGGATGTCATTTCCGGTGCGGTTACCAAGAAAATCAAGGGCGGTTTATTGGTAAACATCGGAGTGAATGTGTTCCTGCCCGCTTCCCAGGTTGATATTCGTCGTCCCCCTGACATTGGCGAATACATTGGGAAGTCAATTGACTGCAAAATCCTGAAGATCGACGAAGCAAGGCGAAACATTGTTGTCAGCCGCCGGAAGTTGCTTGAAGATCAGCGCGAAGAGATGAAATCCAATCTCCTTGGGGAAATTGAGCCCGGACAAATTCGTCGCGGTATTGTCAAAAACATTGCCGATTTCGGTGCGTTCGTTGACTTGGGGGGAATCGATGGCCTTCTCCACATTACCGACATGACTTGGGGCCGGGTCAGCAATCCCCACGAGGTGGTTCGGATCGATCAACAAATCGAGGTCTATATTATCTCGGTGGACAAGGATCGTGAAAAAATCGCCCTTGGACTCAAGCAAAAATCGCAAAGTCCATGGCAGGATGTCAAGGACAAATACCCCGTCGCAAGCCGCCATTCCGGCGAGGTTGTCAATGTGATGAGTTATGGTGCCTTTGTAAAGCTCGAGTCGGGCATCGAAGGACTGGTTCACATCTCCGAGATGTCCTGGACCAAGCGCATCAATCACCCCTCCGAAATCGTCAGCATTGGCGATCAGGTCGAAGTGGTTGTTTTAAGCATCAATACCGACAAACAGGAAATCTCACTTGGAATGAAGCAGGTTTCCGACAACCCCTGGGACAAGGTTGCCGAACGCTATCCCAAAGACACCATTGTCAGCGGTGTGGTCAGAAACCTCACCAACTACGGTGCCTTTGTGGAAATTGAGGAAGGCATTGACGGCCTCCTTCATGTCAGCGACATGAGTTGGGTCCGCAAAGTGAGTCACCCCTCCGAGGTCATTCAAAAGGGCGAAACGGTTACCTGCATCGTCCTCAATGTGGATCAGGAACGGAAACGAATCGCCCTTGGACTGAAACAAATGAAGGGTGATCCATGGGAAGGTGATATCCCCGCCAAGTACCGTCCAGGCGACCTGAAAACCGGAAAGGTCACGAAAGTTACCAATTTTGGGGTGTTTATCGAACTTGAACCTAGCCTTGAAGGCTTGCTCCATATCAGCGAATTGGCTGACGAGAAAATCGAAAATCCCGAGGAACACATCAAGGTCGGCGACGAAATTGAGGTACGCATCCTCAGGGTTGATGCGGTGGAACGCAAAATTGGCCTCAGCAAACGGCGGGTGGATTGGACCGAAGAGGAAGCGGCAGAGTCGGCAACCCCCGAAGGCGGAATCCCTGCCTCACGACCCCAAAGGGAGCTTCGTGGTGGCACAGGGGGCAATTCAGGCAATCTCATTAATATGCCCGAATAGATTTTGGTTAGATTTTGCTAGCTTCTTTGCTTCAAGCCCCTCCATTCTTTTTTTGGAATGAAGGGGCTTTTTTACTTCTCATTACCCCATTTTTCTGACATGATATACTTTCCTTCCCCGAAACGCCAAATGGAACGGTCGTGACGGGTGTTGGGATGATTCGGGTCAAAACACAAGGTGGAGTTTGAACGAATGCATCTGCCATGACGGGAAGAGTTCCCCACCAAGGGGATTCTTGACCTTCCAAGGAGCATTAAACCGATTGGTCGGGACGATAAAAAAGGTCAGATAGGGCACCTTGGTGCTCTCCCGGGCCTAGGTCCATTGTGGCTATTCGCCGCAGCCGACACCGTGCTGGAATTTGCAAAATGATGCGCTCACCCAAACCCTCTGAAAGCGTTCAGTCCCCTCTGGAGACTTATCTTCGGGAGATCAATGAGACTCCGCTTTTAAGTGCCGATGAAGAAAAGGCCTTGGCTTTTCGGATTCGCAAAGGGGATGTCAAGGCCCGTGACAGGATGATTCGTTCCAACCTCCGATTGGTGGTTAATATCGCCCGGAATTACACGGGAAAGGGACTAGTACTTCAGGACCTCATTGAAGAGGGCAACATTGGAGTCCTTCGGGCGGTGGAAGGGTTCGACCCCACCATGGGTACCCGCTTTAGCACCTATGCCAGCTACTGGATCAAACAATCGATCAAACGGGCATTAGTGAACACGGCCAAAACCATTCGCATTCCCGCCTACATGGTGGAGCTACTTTCCAAATGGCGGCGAGCCAGTGCCAAACTTACCGACGAACTTGGCCGCATTCCTTCCCAGGAGGAAGTGGCCAAATACATGGCACTTCCCAAAAAGAAACTCAACATCATCAAGAAAGCCATTCGGGTCTATTGTTCCCCCCCCCAATCGGACCAATCGGACTCAGGCTGGTCCCTTGAGGACATGATTGAGGATGACAAAACCAAAACCCCTGAAGTCGAACTCATCGAAATGGATAGCCTCACCCATGTGATGGCCCTTTTGGAGAAAATGGACCAGCGGGAAGCAACCGTTCTCCGGATGCGCTTTGGAGTCGATGATGAACAACCCCGGACCCTCAAGGAAATCGGTGAAAGCCTTGGGTTGACCCGGGAAAGGGTACGGCAAATTGAAACCCAGGCCCTCGGAAAACTCCGCGTGAGTTTACAAATCGAGGTTTAATTACCCATCTTTCCTTATCGTTAGTCGTTTCCCAACACGAAGGCCCAAGGGGATCCCGGGCGGATCCTTGGGAACTCGACCTTTTTCCACCAACCGATCCTCTGTCCACTCGTCGATACCCATTTCGGTGCGGTTTGGCGGCCGCCTTTTGCCGCCGGATTTTACCCTCATGGGGCGTGCAAATGCGTCGCTGGTTTACCTGGATTGGGCTTGGAATTGTCGCCGCTGGTTTTTGCCAGGTAGCCATCGGCCTCCCGCAGGAAATTCCTTTTCTATCCAAAATATCTACCCCATCTGCGGCTTTGAACCTTTGGGAGCGTGGTCAAAAAGCCATTACGAATGGCCTTCCCAAGGATGCGATTCCCCTTTACAAACAAAGCTTGGCTCTCGATCCCCAATTGCATCGCAATCATTTAAGCCTTGCGGCGGCTTTTCTCGAGGAGGGAGAGGATAAACAGGCCGCCGATGCGATGGAACGCTACCTGGATCGTGAACCAAACCACCTTTCCGTTCGCCAACATTATGGCGAATTGCTGATACGATTGGGAAGGCTACCCGATGCCAGGAGGCAGTTGGATCGCTTCCTGGCCGAGGCTCAAAAACAGGCACAACCCGATGGGATCCTGCTTCATACCCATGGCCGGCTTCTGGAAATTGCCGAATCGGCCAACGACTCTTATGAAGAGCACTTTCACAGGGGGATCGGCCTCTTCTATCTGGCCTTCCAACCGGTTGCCACCGGGACACCCCTTGAAAATCAACCCGAAACCCTCCTTTGCAAGGCGGCACTCCAACTCAATCAGGCAGTAAGGCTCAAACCCCAAATGCCAAGGCCCAGGCTTTACCTGTATAAAATTTGGCATAAATTGGGTCAGACCCAACCGGCTCTTCAAGCCCTTCACGAGGCCGAAACCCTTCAATGGGAAGGGGAAATGACCCCTTGGGAACGATCTTCCCTTTGGAGCCTTTTGTCGGAAAAAAACAGGCTTGTGGGATGATTTTCCTTTCCCGACCGTCAAAATATCTCCCTCCAGGGAAAAATAACCCACCCTAAGGCCAACTATGCCCTGTCCCAAGGGTTTAAAAAAGGATAGGATTGCCCATAGGTTTTTCCTCATCCTTTGCTGGCACCGTTCATGCCGAGGCACCCCATGTTCGCAAAATCCCAGGCGTTTGGGCGTTGGTTTTCGGGTTTATGCCTGATGGGCTTGGCCGTAGCCGGCCTGGTTGCCCAAGACATTCCTTTGGGTGAGACTTCCTTCAAAGACCTTCAGAAAAAGGCAGGAATCGCCCGTGGGCCTTTCAACGACCTGATCAAGGGGACCCGGATTTGGAACCCGAAGGACCTTTTAGCCGTTGCTGCGGTGGAGGATGTTGCCCGGTTCCAGATCTATTCCTTTACATATCCCAAAAATATTGAAAACAAAACCGATAAAGGGCCTGATCTCAACAAGCAATTCGTTGAGGCCGAACAGCAGATGCGTGCCATCCTGCTTAGCGATAAAAATCGTGTCAATACGCAGGTGCTGGTTGACCTTTATTACGGTGCCATTATCAACAATTCTGCCACGGTTGCCAAATCGGACAATTTGGTTTCCAGGGTCAATGCCCTTCGGATGATGGCTACTTCAGCTTCGTTACTTTCCACCAGGGATGAGGCTTCCTACAAAGCGATTGTGAACACCCCAACCCTGATAAAAACAGGGGAACTCCTATTGGATAGGGTGGCCCCATTTTTGGAAAAAGCTCCCGATGAGGCGACCCGTTATTATGCACTTCGTGCCCTAAGGGAAACCTTGAAGGTCAATCAACTCCTCAGGGAGAACCGTCCGGCAAAAAGTCTAAACCCAGTCAAGGAAGCGGTTTGCCTGAAAGCAGCTGCCCAATTGATTACCGCTCCCCCTGCCTATGCCCTTGAACTTCCCAAAAATAGTGCCGAAATGGAGGGCTTCCGGGGGCTTCGGCGTGAAGCCGTTCGGGCCCTTGCCAATGCCAGTTCTCCCTTGCTGCCCCAGGATTTTAGCCCGATTTATGTGTTGGCACTTTGCATCAATGATCCCGGTCTGAATCCGGAAGCAAGGCTGGATGAAATGGCAGAAGCAGCTGCGGGAATGGCCCGGATGGCCCCGCTTGACAAAAACGATACCGACTATTCCCCCGAATACACCGTGGTTCTCATTGGCCGTTTCATCCAGAATTTTGCCGAACGCTACAGCACCAAAGGCAACAGCGAATTCGACAAGGCAAACTCCTGGAAAACCCAGGCAGCCCGACTGAACGAATCTCTCGATTTCTTCCGGAATCGCTATCCCAAAAACAAATTCATCCAGGAAATGTCCTTGACCTATATCGATTTTTTGCTTGCCGTGGAAAAGGGGCAAACCGATTTCAAAGCCGTAAATGTCGAAGACAGGCTCAATGTCTGGATGCGTGATCCCACTACCATCAAGCGATTTTTCAAAAGCAAACCGAATTCTGCCCTACCTGAAAAGGCAGGCGGGTAAGCTCCAGGATCGGAAGTTTGGTGCAAAGGAAAACTTCCCCAAAAGGGTTTCCCCTTCCGGCAATTCTGTCTATCGGGTAGAATTTTGAATAGTTGGCATCCCCTGTCAACCTGATTCCCGAATCCCCGTCGGGAACGCACTCCTTGAGGAGGCTTTTTGATGCTGAAGATTGATCTTGGCAAAACCAAGGGTTACTGTGACGGGCTTTCACGCCGCAGTTTTCTTACTCTGGGTGCGGCAGGGATGGCATCCACCGGCCTATCGGGATTTCTCCGTGCCAAAAACAAGGAACAAACCCAGGCAGGCTCCGATCCCTCTGTTATCCTCATTTGGCTGGATGGGGGGCCTGGTCACCTGGATATGTACGATTTGAAACCGGAAGCCCCAGCCGAATACCGGGGGTTCTGGAACCCGATTGCCACAACCGTTCCCGGAATGCAGGTTACCGAGCTGTTTCCCAGGCAGGCCAAAGTTGCCCACCTGTTTTCCCTGGTGCGTGGGCTCCATCACGACACGGGAGATCATTTCGCCGGGGGCCATAGGATGCTCACCGCAAAAAATCTTGGGGTTAGCGGGGCCAATACGGCTACGAAATTTCCATCCATTGGAAGTATCGTCCATCGGGAATTGGGTTCCAGGAAAAGTGGCCTGCCAGGTCATGTGGGGGTGCCCCATGCGTCCAGTATTGGGTTAAACCCCGGATATTTCGGGGCACACTTTCTAGGCAAGCAACATGACCCCTTTCAACCAGGCGGGGATCCCAATGACCCCGGTTTCAAGGTTCAAAACCTGGAATTCGCCCAAGGATTGGATTTTAACCGTTTGGAGGACAGGTCAGGTCTTTCCAGGACTTTTGATAATCTCAATCGGTCCATTGATGCGTCGGGAACCCTTAGCGCCATGGACCGATTTGACCGTGGGGCATTGGATTTTGTCCTCTCGCACCAATCAAGAATTGCCTTTGATATTTCCCGTGAAGATCCCAGGGTTCGGGACCATTATGGCCGGCATTCCTGGGGGCAATCTGCCCTTCTGGCGAGACGATTGGTGGAGGCCGGTTCCACCTTTGTGACCGTTCATCTGGGGGGGTGGGATCACCACTGGGATTTGAAGGCTGGAATGGAAAATTACCTTCCCAAGGTGGACGATGCGGTTGCCGCCCTTTTGGAGGATCTGAAAGAACGAGGTCTATGGGAAACCACCCTGGTGGTCCTTTGTGGAGAGTTTAGCCGAACCCCTAAAATCAACGATGGGGGCAACGGGGGGCCCGCCGGAAGCAAAGGAACTCCTGGTCGCGATCACTGGGGCAACTCCATGTTTTGTTTTATGGGGGGTGGGGGTGTACAGGGAGGCCGCATAATTGGATCGACCGATCGGTTGGGCCAAACCCCAAAGACCCGCCCGGTTACACCTTCAAATATTCATGCTTCCATTTACAAAGTGTTGGGAATCGATCCGGGCCTTAGCCTTCTCGATCCTTCGGGTCGGCCAACCCCGGTGTTGGATGATCCTAGCCCGATTGATGAACTTTTTTAGCCCAAGTTACGCAGTTGGGACCAGGAAAACCGTGTTTTTCCAGGGAAAAAGTCAAATCAGCCTTAAATTGTCGGGTCTACAAATCCTCTTTACAGGTTCCGTTTCAAGGCGCTTGATCCTGATTGTCGAGAGACTGAGGAATGGGATAAATCGGGCTTTCAGCCCTTTGTTCATTTGGGAATGGGTATCTGGGGCGGTGCCCCAGGCTGGTATGGAGCCACGCCGTTGGCGTTGAAAACATAAGCCCGTGAGAACAGGAAGGTGGCATGCCAATCCAGGTCTTTGGCCTGACAAATACGATCCGGTCAAATCCTATCCTTGCCGTTTTGGTTCTGCGGGCCAAAGGCCCGATCTATACCAGCCTGGGCCAAAGGCCCAGGTTTCGACCCCCCCCCAAATATTTGAGGGCTGGATGCCCGATCCATTGGGCATTGGACCACGAACCAAATGGTGGCGAGAGATTGAAACATGGGCCTCTTGTTCCCCAACGAAATTCAACCCCTCAAACCAAGGCAAATGGTTTCAATCCGTTCAAAGGATCTGCGAACAATTGCAAACCCCATTGTTAAAATCGCAAAACCGGAGGTCAATTTCAAGTAACTTGGTCGAGACTACGGGCCGTTTGGAACTCGATATACTCCCAATTCCAAGGAAAAACCACAATCAGGGTCCCAAAACTGGCCAAAGAATCGTAAAAAATCACTCCAACTGCGTAACTTGGGTTAAGGCGGATGGCAATCGTTTGCCACATTTCACAAGTTTTGTGGAGAATCCTAACCATTTCACTAGTTTTGCGATGAGAACGGACCCCGTCCCTGTCCCTTAAAGGTATGGCCTCAAGATCGTGTGCCAGTTCGGAAGTTATTATGGGTGACTGAATGCCAGCTGGTATCGCTGGAAAGACCCACCCGTGTCAACTAAAATTTCAAAAACCCGGGAACGCATACATCCACACAAATGCCTAAATCCGTAGGGACGTTTGTCAAATGTCGATTGGAGATGCAAAAACCAAACTAAAATCTGTTTATCCTAAATTTATTGAGTGATAAAGTGCTAGGTCGTAAAACATTTAAAAAGTATTATTTTTATATGAAACCAATAATCTAATAATTCTAAAAGCACCATCAGGAAAACCATCAATGCATCCCCAATAATATACACGATCATCTAGCGAAACAGCAGCCGGATTATGCCCCATCCATCGAACACATAACGTTGTTATTGTGCCATCAGTGTGGTGAATGTAAACATCAGCAACATGATAATGCATTTCCTTTTTGATTTGATTGTTGCACAATTTGGTAGGAGTTATTAGTAACAAAAAAGATGGCATTTGATCTTTTGGAACATCAACATTGTTAACGGGGGAAATTCCTAATTCCGGAACTGAGTAAATCCTGGCAGATATCCTTGAAACGGGCTCAATTGTCGGAATTGTTTTGGAGGCGAAACACCCTCCTGAAAGGACAAAAAACATCCCTAAAAAAAATCTCATTGATTTGCTCCATGTTCACCGTACGCCTTTTGGCGAAAGTGGGGCAGGGCTTACGCGTCATAAGTCCTTATCCTGTAAGGATCGATTCGCAAAACTTCAAATCCCAGGCTGCTTTTAACCTTTTGTTTTTAATACCTACCTTGGCGGTTTTATTGGCTTTGAGCATGTTCAAAGTCAGGCGTCTGATGATGGCAAAGTTCGCTTCGGCATGGCCCCTTCGGACCCGGCATTTGTCTTCCTGGTACGAAACATCCAACTGCCAATGCAATTGGTTTTCGATGCCCCAATGGCCCCTTACCGTTTCCCCAAATGTCTTGGCGGTCCATTTGCGGCTCAGAATGTAATAACGGACCTGGTTGGTAATCTTCCCCTCCCGTAATGTTTCACGGATCGCCACCCCCATTGCTTTCAATCAGGACCACTTTTTCGCCTCCCCAAATTCCTTCGGTACAGGTAGGACATAATAGTTGCGCTTTTCCACCCTTCCGTGGCCTTTATTATTCGTCTCGTGGTGACTTACTTTCACCCCAGCAAAACTATCCCGCATTTGATCCGCAAAATGATTGGAAATATCCGTATGCAGGTTCCCCTGATTGGCTTTTACCGCAAGGCAATAATCCCCACCTTCATTCACAATCGTTTGCGCAATCTCCCTTTGGCAGGCAAAAGCATCGATTGTTATCACGCACCCCTTGATTTCAAGGGCTTCCAGCAGTTTTGGAATAGCAGTGATCTCGTTACTTTTGCCATCCGCAATTACCTGGCCAAGGCACATACTGTACTCTCGTCCCCAGGCATGGACCATGTGCAGTGTCGACTTGCCGTTGGCCTTGTCAACACTTCCCCGCAAGCTCTTTCCATCAATCGCTATAAACCTCCCCCTTAACTCCCCCTGAAATGCTACGATCCAGGCCCGAAATTCTGCCTCCACAAACTCGGGTTTCAACAGGGAGAAAACCGCATTGAATCGGTCATGGGAAGGGATGCCATTGGACAGGTCAAGAAACTTCGCAAACCAACCTTTTCGGACTTTACCGAACTCGGCTATGGAAACAAAATCTTCCGCACCACAAAGGGACGCAACAAGGGCGATTAAAAGAATGTTGTTGAGCGGGGTGTTTGACCTTGCGACGGCGAGGGTCCGGAATGCGTGAAAGGTAATCCATTATCATAATCGACACCTTGGTTCGACGACCCATCCTGGGTCCTCCAATACGGCTTCCCTGCAACGCTGGATTGACCCTCGGTCAACCAACCAGCTTGCATCTGCCTCCCTATCCCATAATCCCTAACAGGATGCAATCGCCCTGCCTGGGGGGGCGGGTAGTTTATTGTGAAAAACCGGGATTTTGGTAAAGCCAGTTTTTACACTTCCCTACGCCTATTAAGTAATCGTGGTGATTGAAGCACAAAACAAAATCTACTGTTTCGTTGGTCAGGTAGAATTCAACTCCCGGAGTTTCACAAAGTATGCGGCCGAGAGATTCCGTAGATGAAACGCTATATCCTTTATAACCATTTCCATCTCGAAAAAATATTATCGGGTGTTGTTCCGGGAATTCACAGGCAAGTTTCCATCCATCTAGGCACTGGATTGAGACCTCGGCTACAAACTCCTCCCAAAGGCAAGTATAAATGGATTCATGATTTGTAAATTGTCTCCGAACTGTTTCAATAATGCGAACCATTTGTAATGTGGTTATACGATTAATTTTATTACTTATAGAATCTGCAGCACCTTCAATCCAATCGCAAATCATTTCGTCACCTGTTAGAAATAATATCATCAATTATTGTGTGGCCTCTTATTGCACCTCCACTTCCACGCTTGCCCCCTGACTGCCAGCCGACATGTGGTGCATCCGGACCATTTTTGGCGTGTGGCCAATCGTATGCGTTCACGGGATTTTGAGATTTTAGTTGACACGAATGGGTCTTTCCAGCGATACCAGCTGGCATGCAGTCACCCGACATACTTTTGGAAACGGTACACGATCTCGAGACTTTACTCAGATGTGCCAGGGAGGAG
>SYLG01000050.1 GCA_005808665.1 Planctomycetia bacterium
ACCTCCCAGGAAACCCTTATCGAAACAACCCCCGCAGCCGGTTCCCCAAATCCCGCATCAACGGTAACCACCGCCTCATCGTATTCGGGGGCTGATTCCTTCCGGTATTTCGACAAAAACTCGGTAACCGCCCTTATCTCCCCCCAAGCCGCCGATCCTCTCCTCAATACACCGGTTCAGCCTTTTTCCGGATATGCAACCATCTCCTGGCTGATGGATACCCAATCCTCCGGAACCTACTCAGGCTCTGCCCTTGGGAATTTCACCCTCGCCACGCCTACCACCCCAATAGGAACCCTGACCTACCAAGACATTCGCCACGATACCACGAACACTGATACGCTGAGCCTCTCCGAGGAGATCTACCTTAAAGTTGAGGAAACCCAATATTTTGAGCAGACAACCCTCCAACAATCCCTGACCCAGCCTCTCTTGGAAGATTCGACCCTTACCCAAACGGTGGGTTATGACCTTCCCCTGATCGTAGGCCCGGTTATCGATTCGAAAATCGTCTCCAACACGGTTGGTTATTCCTATTCCGCTTCGCAGGGCGCCACTCAATCCAGCATCATGGACCAATACCATCTCCGTTCCAACACCGCCGCCACGGAAGCCACCACGCAACCAACGGCACCCCAGCAAGTAATTTGACCTTTTCAGGCTATTCAAACGCCTCCGGATCGGACCAGGTTCAAGGGACGATCTCCGGAACCATTGACCTGATAGATAATACCCAAACGGTCGACGACCAACTATCCTACCAATCCAAATGGGATTCGACCGATTTTGCCACCTTGGGTTACCACGAATACGGAACCGTTCCCTTTGCCCTTCAAAGATCCAGATACTCCTTAGAAGAAACCACTTCCAACGGAAACTCCTCCCAACAGGGTGGGTTTGATGCAACAGGCAAGCAAACTTCCGGAATCAGCCAAAGCCATGATCAATCGACGACCACCATCCCCCAGTTCTGGTTATGGAGCCAACTCTACGGGGTTAATCAACCGACCCTAACCGAATATCAGGAGGGGAAAGGCAAAGGGGATTTCAACTCCACCAGCAACCTGGACTTTGACGCCGAAGGGAATTCTACCGGGTCGTTTGATTTATCCCTGGTATCAGGCGTAGCCAGCAGCATCACCAATGCCCTGATAGGCACCCTCTACCTCGATCCAGAAACCGGGACAGTATCCAAAGGATTTGATCCCACTTTGGGGGCATCTCCCACCCATCCTCCTTGCGATTCAATCACCTTTAACGATCAGAGCCAATCCCTGATCCAGGCGGGTACGGTTTTCCAAACCCAATTGGATTTGATTAGCGACAATTATCATTCCCCACTTGGCGCATTGACTCAAGGTTTTGGTTACCCAAATCAGGCCGTTGCCTCAAAATGATGTTACCCATCATGGAGGCGGAAAATGGAAACAAAAATCAGTTCCCAAGCCAAATGGTAACGAGCGTCGAAGTGGGGACCAGTATGCTCATTAAAACAGGGACCACCCTGGACCAAGAATATACCTCAATTGGGCAATGTGATCCCTTCAATATTTAATTGGAAATTTCGGTTTCGGACAAGAGGCTCATATAGAGTCCATGGGGACCATCTCCGTTGGTGATTTTTATCAAAATCGTATTTTCTCCCGCCTTCAATGGGATGGGAATCCTGAACATGCCCGGGCTCGCCGCACTCTTTCCGTTTTGCTCGTGAACCATTTTCCCATGAACCCAGATTCGGCTGCCATCGTCCGCCCCCAAAACGACCATGGCAACCTGTTCCACGGGACTTTTAATCACTGTTTTCAGATAGGAAAAGCTGTTTGGACTGGCTGGACCATGAAACATTGCCAGGTCGATGTACCCGTCCTGGGCGGGTCGTATCGGTCGCCAATCCAATGCCTTTCCCGTTTTGTCTTTGAGTTCCAAAGTGGTTTTGGACCCCTTTTCCAGGTCGGAGGTTTCCAATAGGGCCCTGCCATCCTGATCCGGAACAGGACCCAATATTTGCCATGCCAAAGGTGTAAGCGAACCCGTCTTCAAGGTAAGTAAATACTCCGCCATATCCACCAAATCGTCCTCGGTCATCCATGCCACCAAATCCTGGGGCATCAAAGAAACTTTGCTTTTACTTTGTTCCTCAATGTCGGTTTTGGCAAAGCGATGGTCCTTACCATTGGCATCCCTCAGGGTGACCTCCAGGGGTGTTTCGGCCAGGACGAGCCCGGCAACCACCTGGCCATTCTTTGTTGAAACAACCCCAACGATGTACTGATCGGCGATCGCCTTGGATGGTGTGAGCATGCTCTCCAGCAGGTTTTCTTTGGAGGCTTTTTTACCGATCAAGGATAGGTCCGGGCCGATGTCG
This sequence comes from Planctomycetia bacterium, assembly GCA_005808665.1. GTDB lineage: Bacteria > Planctomycetota > Planctomycetia > Gemmatales > Gemmataceae > SYLG01. The sequence continues at coordinate 2,366 of SYLG01000050.1, forward strand.
CCTCCAACACCCATAACCCTGTGGCATTTGGCACATTGCAATTCCTTTTTGGCACTCGCCTCGAAAAGCGCCCTCCCCTTGGCCGCATTCCCTTGGCGATTGGCCAATTCCGATGCTTTGGGCAACCGGGCGATATCCATTTTACCGGGGGCCGGATAGGCGAGCATGGCCTTGTTCCGAACGATCTGGAAGGGGCTATTGCGTAAAACCCGGCCAATCTCAGACGCCAATGCAGGGGACAAATCCTTCCTGGGCAGGGTCAAAAGCCACTCGCTCCCTTTTTGGCTGGAAACCAAAACCGTAACAACCTCCGAGGCCAGGATCCCTCCCTGATTGGTTAGCCCCAAGCGAAAGGTATTTTGTAAAACCTCCATCGCTTTAGAGGCTTGTTTGCCATTTCTGGTTTGGGTCAAAACTCCAAGGGCTGCCAACGCTTTTGATCGGGTCGGTTTATCCGCCAAGGCTTTGGCCAAAGCTTCAACCGCCTCAGGGCGATCGAAGGAACCCAATGCGGCAATTGCGGTCTCTCTTAAAACAAGGGAATCTCCATTTTGGGCCATTGCCACCAATTTGGCCATTGCATTATCCGGTTTGGCAATACCAGCCAGTTTGGCCCAAAGCACTTTATCCTCCAAGGCATCCATTTGAGCCAGGAATTCCAAATCACCGGCCAACGACTGCCACTTGCCTCCCAAAAAGAGCAACAGTTTTTCTTCCGCCCTTTTGCGAACCAACCCGGGTTGGGAGGTGGATAGTATTTGGAGAAGTACCTTGCCTGTTGCAGGGTTATCCTCGGAAGAAAGGATGTCCACCATGTCTGCCCGTTGCGATTCGGCAATGGTGGAATCGCCTATCCGTTTGGCCATGCCTCCCCGAAAACTGCTCGGCCTAAGGTCAAAAACCAGTTGAGCAACGCGATCGGACCACCCTCCAAGAATGGTTTCCAAATCCTTCATTACGATATCCCGTCGGGCTGGGTCGCTCCCCGCAGCAATGTTCATGGCTTTGGAAAGGAAGACATCACCAACCTGATAGCGTTTGACAATAGCATTGAAGGCAGGTCGAAGTTTTTCAGGATCGGCATTTCGCCACACCAAAAGCAACTCACGCAACACCGAGGATGTAGCCTTTTCAACAAGGGTTTTCCAATCCTCCTCCGGGCCATTCAACCAATTCAATACCCGACCATCCACCCGAACGGCAAGTTGGGCCAGCCTTTGATCATTGCCGTAAAGGGCAGCATCAAGCATCCCTTCCACCTTTTTCCGATCAACTTCATCGTATTTATCTTTCATGTCGGCCAAAAGCCCAAGGGCTCTTGCTTGCAGATAGGGTCCATATTTCGGTTTTGCCGCTTCGAACAGGATTGCCGCAGATGCCTTGCCTTGTTGCTGGATTATGGCAATCGCCCCGGCCCTGGCAGCCAGGTTGGGTGATCCCAAGGCAGAAATCAATCCATCCCCGGTGGAATAATCGTATTCCACCCGGACCGGTTTGTTTCCCTTGGGAGCCAGACGAAAGATACGCCCCCGGGTGGTATCCCCCATGCCGTGGCCACCCACACCTGGGTCGTACCAATCGGCAATAAACACCGCACCATCCGGGGCGGTCTGAACATCGCTTGGCCGAAACCAGGGATCACTTGAGGTAACCAGGTTTTCAGCCTCGACCTCATAGCCTGCACCTGTTGGGAAAAGGTGATAACTGCGGACATGACGGGGGCCAGCATCGGTATGAAGAGGCATTCCGCGATATTTTTCGGGCAAAAGCTTGCCTTCATAAATGCTAAACCCCGTTGGGCTGCCAAAGCCTGTGCGCAGGATTTTGGGAACGATTCCCGGTTGCTCCTCGTGCCAGTGGGTTTGTCCTGGGCCCCGCGGATGATAACCATAGTTGCCATCGGGCATCACAAAACAAATGCGCGTCTGTTGGTTGCCATCATCATCGTTGTCCGAAAGAAACACGGATCGGAAACTGTCCATGCTGGCCATGTAGTTATTGCGAAAATTGTGGGCATAACGGACCAAATCGGAGCCGTCGATTTTGCAATTCCAAACGGTCCCCGCCCGACAATCGGTACCGTTGGAAGACCACGCCTTCCCTTTGTCATTGCTTGACTTCAGGTCTTTAACCCCGGCATCCCCCACGGTAAACCAGAGACGGCCATCCGGCCCAATCTGGATTCCATGGACCCCATGATCATGGTCAATTCCCTGAAAACCTTTCAATAATGTTTTGGGGGGAGCGTCGGCCTTCAGGTCATCATCCAAATCTTCAAACACCCAAATTTGGGGCGATTGACACACAAATACTTGCTGGCCTTTGGCAGTTGGCAACACCGCAATTCCCAAAGGGCTGGCCACTTCGGGGGCCTGATAAAAGGTAGTAACCTTGTCGGCTTTGCCATCGTTGTTGGTGTCCTCAAGCACCAAAACCCGATCCCCTTCCTTGCGCAGGGGTGGCTGACCTCGCAACTTGCGACGATAATTCACCGCCTCGCACACCCAGACCCGCCCCTTGTTGTCAATGGTCAGGGTAGTAGGGTTTACAAACAGGGGTTCCGAAGCCCAAAGACTTACCTCCAGCCCTTCGGTTACGGTGAGGCTTTTGAGCGAAGCCTCCGGATTCAACTGACCGAATGTGGGAGTTGCAATGCCAAAAAGGCAAAGGACGGTGGCAAAACAGACGCTGCGCATGGGAGAATCGTCCCCATAAGGATGGGATTAAGGAGTGGTTGGAACCCGTTTTCAGGTGGGACCTGCCCCTCTCCATTTACAAAAGGAGGCTTCTATTGAAGTATTGCAAGACTGTGAACATTCCAATGGTTTTGCCCCCAAACCATTGCGTTGGGTGGCAAAAATGAGCCTTGAGGTAACCAACCATTCCCATTTGGTGAAGGAATGGGAGTACGATTCATAGAATGGGAGGTAGCCTGACTGGACAATTGGTCCAAAGGATCCAATACTGTTTATACCTTCCCGGCCGGTGGCCATTGAACTGGATTTTGGTGTTTTTCATGATTTTGACTTCAAAACCATCGCCCCCATTCCGAAACCGAAACCGTTCAAGAAATAGCACCTGGCTGACCATTGGGTTGATAATGCCCGTTTTGGCCTTCCTTTCGGGCTGTTCCAAACCGGAAGAAATCTTTGAATATGCGGCACCCAGGGATGGGGTTGCCAAACCGGGTGCCAAAGTTTCCCCAGCTGGCCCCACCCAGCTATTAGCTGCCATTATTCCCCAGCCTGATGCAACCTGGTTTGTCAAACTGATGGGCCCTGCTTCCCAATTGTCAGGACTTGGCGAACCGTTTATGACCCTTTTGCAAAGCCTGAAATTTGAAAAACCGGAAGGGCCCACCTTTTCGCTTCCAGCAGGTTGGGTCCGGGACAATACCAATCCCCAGCGCTTTGCCACGCTCAAGATCCCGGGCCCCGGCGAATCGCTTGAGGCCACCATTATCCGACTGGGAGCCCAAGCCGGTTCGAACCTTGACAATATCAACCGTTGGCGAGGGCAGATAGGGCTTGAGCCCATCGGGGAAAAAGAATTGGCAAGTACGACAAAAGAGATCTCCGTTGCTGGCAAAAAAGCCATTTTTGTGGATATTACCGGCCCTGGAGGCGCAAAGGGTGGCCCCTTTGCAATGAATCCTTCCAGGCAACCTGCTCCCCAAACAAATTCCCCGGCTAAGGAGGCCTCACCAAGGGCTCCTTTGAATCCTTCCCAAAAAGACCAGGACCTAAGCGTGGATATCCCCCAAGGTTGGAAAGAGGTCCCCCCAAAACCGCTTTCCCTTAAAAGTTTTCAAGCGGCGAACGGAACTGTCGACATCACCATCACGCCCCTTTCCGGTCCAGCCGGTGGGCTTGGAGCCAACATCAATCGCTGGCGGGGCCAGGTTGGGCTGGTTCCGGTTGATAACGCCCAAGCCGAGACGGATGCCAAACCCGTTGCCAGCACAGCAGGCAAGGCATTGCTGGTGGATTTGACCGGGATGGGCCCTGGCGCCAAAGCCATTATCGCAGGTATTGTAGCCAAGGGGCCTGATACCTGGTTCATCAAGATGATGGGCCCTGCCGAGGCGGTTGGCAAAGAAAAATCGAATTTGACGAATCTTATCAAAACCCTCAAACTTCCAGGAATGTAAAAGCCAAGCCATGAGTTCAACCACCCGCCAAAATAGTGGCAACGCCCCTTACCCGATCCTCGATTTGGCCTGGAAATGGATCGTAAGCCTCAGGGTTACGGTCGTTCTTTTTGTCCTGTCTGCCCTTTTGGTTTTCTTTGGCACCCTTGCCCAAAAACAAGCCGGCATCTGGGATGTAATCACGCGCTATTTTTGGTCGTGGTTTGTCATGGTCCCTAACCAACTCATTGTCGATTTTTTAAAGATTTTCGGTTTGGATTTCATTGGTCCCTCCCAGGAAATGGCCGGGGAGTTTCCGCTACCGGGAGGCAAGCTTTTGGCCATCCTCCTTTTTATCAACCTTTTTGCCGGCTTTCTTAAAGTCACCTCACGGGATTGGAAATATCCCCAAAGGCGCTGGAGGCTCCCGGGAATTGCGCTTCTGCACATGGGTCTCCTTCTGCTTATGCTTGGAGAATTCATCACCCGCGAATGGGCCATCGAGGGGCAGATGGCCATTGTTACCGGTTCATCCTCCAATTTTGTCGAACGCCGTGATAAATATGAACTCGTTTTCCTCAGGCCCGACGAAACCCATCCCGGGATGGATCGGGTGGTGGGGATACCGGGATCGATGTTGATCGAAGCGGCTGATTCCAAGAAAAAAATCAGCGACAGCCGCCTTCCCTTTTCGGTGGAAGTCATCGCTTTTTATCCCAACAGTCAAATCCTTGAAAAAATTCCCGAGGGATTCGTCAATCTGGCGGATAAGGGTGACGGCCTGGATGTTACAGTCAAAGATGCGAAACCCGTCACAGGGACCGATCCCGAACAACGGGTCGACCTGCCAAGTGCCTTTGTGAAACTGTCCGACAATAAAACCGGACAGGCCATTGGCACATGGCTGGTTTCTACCTGGCTTTCGGGTATTTCCGACAAAAAGACCCAATTGGTAGAAGCCACCGATAAAGCCCAAACCAACCAGATGACCCTCCGGTTTATGCGGGTGTACAAACCCTATACCATCACCCTGAAAAAATTCATTCACGATGTCTACCCGGGCACCAATACCCCTAAAAACTTTCAAAGCGACATCATCCTCGATGATCCCTCACAAGGGGTTCATCGCGATTCCACCATCATGATGAATCAGCCCATGCGCCATGCCGGCGAGACCTTTTTTCAATCGTCCTGGTTGCCCGGAGACTCGGGAACGGTACTCCAGGTGGTGCAAAACCCGGGCTGGACCATACCCTACATTTCATGCGTGCTGGTTTCCCTGGGAATGCTCCTTCACTTTGGGGCGGCTTTGTTGGTATTCCTTAAAAAGGGCCAAGTCAACGGCCTGGAAAAAGGTCCCATTCACAAACCGATACCTTCAGGAACTCCCAGCCAGCGCCTTCCTGATTGGTTTGGGCCTGGGGTCGTTTGGGCAGTCGTTGCTTTGGTGGGTATCGTTGCCTACACCGCTGCGACCTCTACGCCACCGGTTCGATCGGATGCCTTTCATTTTGATGCTTTCGGCGAACTGCCCATGTTGGAAGGGGGACGCATCAAACCGGTTGACACTCTTGCCCGTAACCGCCTGATGCTTATCTCCCAAAGGCAGGACATCACCGAAACTCCGGTGGCTGGTGCGAAAAAAACAGCCAAGGTCCCTGCGATTCAGTGGCTGCTTGAAGTGTTGACAAGTCGGTTGGGAGACAACTCCCGGGCGGAAAACCTCCCAGTGTTTCGCGTAGACTATGATCAGGTTCGTGAGTTGTTAAAGTTGGAAAACCGCGAAGGTTTCCGCTATTCGATTGCTGATTTTCGCAAGGGAGGCAAATTCGAAGCGTTCTTTGCGGAAGCATCCCGGGCAAGCAAGATCGATCCTCAAAAACGCGATAAATACCAGGAAAGAATTTTGCAACTAGGCTCCAACCTCCAAGCTTGGTTGGAGCTGCAAAGCCTGCAAAAGCCGGAAATGCTCCCCCCCGAAAACTGGGATGGAACCACCAATTGGACGACCGTTGGCGAAGTGCTCTCCGAGGTTCGGACCAGTTATAGTGAAGGGAAAAAAGAGGGGATTGACCCAGCCAAGTTGTCGCTTGCCGCCATTTTCCTCGCCTATTCGGATAACAAACCCAAGCAATTCAATGAACAGGTTGCCCTCTACAAAAAGGCCATTGAAGGTCGTATTCCCGCGGGGGACACTTGGCGAGCCGAAATGGAGTTCAACTTCAACCAGGTTCAGCCATTTTATATTGCCTTGTACTATTACGGATTCAGCCTTTTCTTCACTCTCATGGGTTGGGTGGTTGCCGTCTTTGCCACCAAGGGTACCACAAAAGACCCCGGGGCCCTCCTTCATCATGCCGCCTGGGCTTTGGCCTCCGGGGCCCTTTTCATCCACACCACCGGGCTGATTTTCCGAATCATCATCACCCAAAGACCACCGGTAACCAACCTCTATACTTCGGCCATTTTTATTGGCTGGGGGGCTTGTGCCCTCGGATTACTCCTTGAGTTTTTACTCCGCCGGGGGCTTGGCAACATCCTTGCCAACGCCATTGGAATTGGGACCCTTATCCTTGCCCAAAATTTGGCCGCAGGCGGAGATACCATGGAAGTCCTCCAAGCGGTGCTGGATACCAACTTTTGGTTGGCCACCCATGTAACAACGATCACTTTGGGTTATGCTGCGACCTTTGCGGCAGGAGCGATTGCCAACCTGTTTGTCCTTGGCCGCATTGCCCTATTGTTCATGCCCCCTAATCCCGACCGACAAAAGTGGCTGGACCTTGTCACCGGCAAAATGATCTATGGCATTGCCTGCTTTGCCATGCTTTTGAGTTTTGTGGGAACGGTACTTGGAGGCATTTGGGCGGATCAATCCTGGGGACGCTTCTGGGGCTGGGATCCCAAAGAAAACGGGGCTGTCCTGATCGTTATCTGGAATGCCCTTTTGCTCCATGCCCGATGGGCTGGGTTGGTCAAAACTCCGGGCATGGCGAACCTCGCCATCATGGGAGGCATGGTTACCGCCTGGAGTTGGTTTGGCACCAACCAGTTGGGCGTTGGTTTGCATGCCTACGGATTTAACAATGCACTTGCGTCCGGTTGCATGATTTTTTGGCTTTGCCAATTTTTCCTTACGATTTTAGGCAGTATCATCAGCCTCAAAGACCGGTCCGACGCCTACCTTTTTCGAAACAAGATTAATTCCTCCCAAACCGCCTAGGAGAACCCAAGGCGAGTCTGGCCAGGAAAGGCTTTTCGTTTCCAGCCCTTGCGGGGTCATTTCCATGGTCGCTCCCATTCGCTGCCTTGGCCCAAGTTTGGTTTTCCTGTTGGCCTTTCCCTTGGTTGCGTTTGGTCAAAATCCAACTCTTTCGGTGCCCGGTTACGCAACGGAAAAAATCGGGGGTTTTACCCTTTTTCTCCACCCGGAAATCAAAAACCACGAAAAGGAGTTCAAAACCTCGCCGATGGAGGTCCTAAACCTTGAATTGAAAATGCTTGGGCAAATTCTCAACAAAAAAGCTCTTGCCAAGGTTCAAACCCTCCCCTTTTGGGTCGAATGGGATGAAACCCCCGAAGGTGCCAATACGGGAGGGGGAACCGTAATTGCCTATTACCTTTCCACCGACCTTCGCATGACCCGCATAAAAGGCGAACACCTTCTCCGGGCCAAAACCATTACCTTGTGCAGCCTTAAAACCTTAACCAAACTGCACCAACCAGGAATTGATACAGGGAAATGTGTGCTGCTGCATGAGGTAGCTCATGCCGTCCATGATCAACTCATCGGGTTCGAAAACCCGGAAATCAAATTGGCCTTTTCACAGGCCATGAGTCGCAAACTGTATCAGCCCGGCCTTTACATGACATCTTCAAGCAAAGAATTTTTCGCCGAACTTACCTGTGCCTACCTCGATCGCCTGGATTATTTCCCCCGCAATCGGAGCGATTTGAAAAAGCACGATTCCGCCACCTTCAAATTGCTCGAACGGATATGGAGTACTTCCGCCTCATTGGAATCGGCGAAATCTTCCACCGGGACCCGCAAGGATCCCCAAACGGAAGAGCTCTCCCTGATCCAGCTTCGCGGAATGGAACCGGGGACTTTGATCCAAGGCAATGGCCCATCGTTTTCAAACCGCAGGGGAAATGTGCTGGCCTTCGCTTTTTGGCTGGACACCCAACCAAGCGCCTTGCAAGATCTTGATCGTCTGAAAATCCTGCAAAGGCAACTCCCCGAAATGGGAGTTGATATGATTTTGATTAGCCCGGCAGATGCCGATATCAGGCGATCCGCAATTGTACTTAAGGACAAAGGAATCACTTTGGCAGCATGCTCCGGACTTTCTGGAGATGTTTCTATAGGCCCCATCCGCCCGCCCATCCTCATTGTTTTCGACCTGAATGGAAAGGCTATCCACAAGGGGCCTGATTTTGCCGATGGACCCCTACTTCGACGATTGGCCATGGCAAGCCGATTGGAGAAAGGCCTGGAAGATATCCCGGTTAAACGCAGTGAATGGGCCAATCTCAAAACCATGATTCGTCGGGGCGATAGCCCTTGGTCTATCCTGAATCAGGTGGCCCAGTACGCAAAGACCCAGGATGCCGAATTGGCAAATCAAGCCAGCAAGGTTTTTTCGCTTCTCGAAAAACCATCCAAATTGTATTTGGAACAGCTTGCCAAGGATGCTGAGGATGCCCCTGCGGAAGTATTTGGGGAGCTCAACCGCATTGCTTTGGTTTACCGCAATTTGGAGGTTGGGACCAAAGCAAAGGACTTGGCCGAAAAACTCAAAACCAATCCCGATGTGCAGACAGAGATCAAGGCGAGGGTACACCTTGATGCCATCCGGAAAGCCCAGGCGAATTTGGATCGTTTGCAAGGCCCGGGAGGTCTCTTGCCACCCCAGGCAACCAATCAACTATTGAGCCTGCAAAACCATTTGAAAACCCTCGAAACCAAATTCCCAAAAAGCTTGGCCGTGGTCGAAGCGAAATCCATCGTTAACAAATACATTCCCAAGGGTATGACACTTTCCTCTCCAAACATTAGACCGGGAAAACCCTGAAAACAGGTGATTGAATGGATTTCCGGGAACAATGGTGGTCCAACAGGGATGGGTCGTTTTTAGGGAATCTTTGCGCAATTGTTACGGCATGTATGCCAGGAAATTATTTACTTTGCTTTGAAGGATTGGCGAATGGGAAACAACACGAAAACTGACGCAAGGGACTTGGCTGGACCGGACGGCCAGGTCCCCTTTTGGCAGTTGGAAATGGGGATTCCCGGCCCCATTTTCCTCCAGAACTTTGGCATCGTGCGCTTCGGGTGCTCCTCCTCCACCTTCGCATAAAAAATGCGAAACAGAGTGCGCCCGGCACCATTACCCTGGCTAATGGACTTAAAATAAGTCCCCGGACTTGACCCGTCTTGTGGACGGGGCGATGAAAGCCTGTCGAGGTTGGTCCCGGCTCATCGCCAATCAATCCGGTACCGCAGAAAGCGGTCAAACCCACCCCGGCTCACCGTGGCAGGTCCTTGGTTGATTATGCCACTCAAAACCCAATCCGTCCCGAAGTTTCACAAAAAATGTCTAGGGCAGCCATTTTTAACAGGATTGGGGACATCCATAACCCAAGCGTATTTTCAAAATACTCCCAGCTGGAATAGATTTCCTGCGGTCGTTTTCCCAATCACTGAAACATCCGAACCTCCTCCGTTTTCCTCAAAACCATAACCCCATTGTCGGGCTGATTAGGATAACACTGGATATTACTCATGGGAAAGTGATCGCCCAATTCACACACAGCCCGAGAAAGCCATGTCACGACTTTATGGCTTTGTGAAAAAAATAATTCGTTGGTTAGGCCGCCTTGGTTGCACCATGGTGAGGCAACATTTCATCCACCTCCCTCCAGGTTTGCTGTTCCTCAAGGTGTAATTGATCACGGGTGCTCGCCTTGATTTGTCTTTTCAATTTTGCGGCGTGACGCTTCAAGTTTCCAAGCAAACTCGTTAATTCCAATCGGGATGCTTTCAGGGTTGTTTCCTCCCGTTCCCATTGCTTTCGCCTTTGGGCTTTGAGTGCCCGGACTTCCTCCCGTGATCGATTCGGATTTTCCGATCGGCCCATAAGTTTTATCCGATATCGCTCCAGGACCTCAGCTTCCCCGGCGAGTTGATTGGCTCTTTGATCCACCTTGGCTTCCCTATGAGCCAATTCCGCCTGAAGGGTCAGGTTGTTGATTGTGACTATGGTTTTGCCCACGGGAATAGCCGGTTTTGGCCTTGCCTTAAGTTTGCCCTTGGGTGGGGGTAGCTTTAAAACCAATTGGTCCGGAGGGTAGACTATTTCGGGCATTTGCTTCAGTTGTTGGATCCTTTGCGTCTGTGTTTGGAAAAAATCATTGGCTGACTCTGCTTCATGGCGGCCCCGAAGGTCCTGGAATTCTCTCACCAAACCATAGAGTTCCTGTTCGCGTTTCCCGACGGACAATTCCCGTTCCGAAATCGATGCCGCCCATATTTCCAACCTTTTTTGCCAGGATCCCAAATCCGCATTTTGAACCGGGACGGCAGCGATGGCGGTTATGTGGTCCTGAAGGATTCGAATGATTTCATGGGAAGGATGGGGTTCCGTCCGACCAAGCAACTCCCGTAGGGGTGCCCCCAATTCCCCCAAAATTCTTGCTTCTGCTCTCAATCGTTCTTCATGGTGGGTCAGTTCGGCCTGCCTTAGTAATCCTTGACCTTGGTGAGTCAGTTTTTCCTGTTCTGCCTGGGTGATGTCCGCTTCGAGCTGGATCCTGGCCTTGGCATGATAGGCCTCACCCTGTACCACCTGTGCCTCTCTTTGTTCCAGTTGAAGGAGTAGTTCATTGGCAATGGCTAGTTTCGTGGAGATAAGCAATTGATTTTGTCGCAATAATGCGACCCGTTCCATTACATGATCCCGCCACCGAATGGCCCCTCGCCGCCTCAGGTTGTTGTGAATCCTTTCCCGTCGATGGAGTCCCCTGGCAATGACCCCCAGGCGATTTTGCTCCTGGGTTAGGCCTTCTGCCATCCGGTTCAGGTTTGCTTGATCCTTATCGAGGTCGTTTCGCCGTTTCCCCAATTGGATGTCCAGGCGCTTTGCTTTTTGGAACCGTTTCGCCAAGGCCCTGCCCAAGCGCTTTCGGGATTTGGATAGTTCTTCCTCTTTGCTTTGGATCAAATCGGTTTGCTCATCAAGTTGCAGCTGGGCCGCTGCCAAGCTGGAGGCTAATTTGTAAAGATTGGAACGGGAATCGAATTCCTGGTTCTGGGATGTTTGGGAGATTTGATCCAGGAGACCAATGTTTTGAAACCCCGGTTCCAAAACCTCTAGCGTCATTGTCCAACCGGCCCAATCCAGTTTGAGCCCCGAATCGAGAACCCATTCTTCCGAGGCAATTCCACCCCGTTCGGCAGGGGGCCCGGAAAGAATCCGGAGCCGCCAAGCATCAGGATTGCGCACCAAAATCGCTTGTTGGCTGGGTGGCCATGTATGACTCCATGGGCTCTGGGCAAACAGCTCATGACCCAATATGACCAGACCCCGGTGAATGTCAAAAACCACCCTTGCATCATGGCGGTCCAGCCGGGCAAGCCTGAGCCTTGCCACCGGCCTGACTTCCGGTCTTTTCTGAGGGTCCATCATGAAACCAGATAATCCCTTATGGAAACCCCGCAGAGGTCCTTCCCCAACAGGGACGGTTCCACTTTTGGGAAGTAAAGGACCTGCTTTAGCGTAGGATGGATTTGTTCACCAGTCCAAAAATCTGGTGGGCCCGTATAGCTCCCAAATTACCCACAATTACATCCGCCCCGGCATCTCGAAGGGCTTCTTCGGAATGGTGCCCAACAAAGGTGACCCCAATCGCTTTCATCCCCGCACTCTTGGCGGCCTGAATCCCCGCAACCGCATCCTCGATCACCACACATTGGCTAGGGTCCAAGCCGAGGCTTTCGGCACCTCGCAAAAAAACTTCGGGATGGGGTTTGCCCTGGGTGGTATCCTCCTGGCCAATCCACGCCCCCATTCGTTTACCAATACCCGTTAGTTCCAGAATGAGCTCCAGATTGCCCACCGGGGCACTTGAACCAATCGCCTGAAGGGCCCCCCATTGATGGAGTTCGTCCAAAAGTTCCCCAACCCCCGGAAGGAGGGTTACACCCTGTTTTCTGGCCTCTGTGCAATAAATTCGCTCCTTGGCTAGGCCGAGTTTGAGGCTTGCAACGGGGTCCGGTTTGGCGGGAAAAAGATAGTCATAGATCTCAGGGTTTCTCCTCCCAAAGGTCAGCCGAAAATCTTCCCTGGTAAACTCCCTTCCAAACTCCCGGGTTGCCAGGACCCAGGCATCGAAATGCAAGGCCGCCGTATCGACCAAAGTTCCGTCCATGTCCCATAAAACGCCAATTTTGCCACGATTCATACCCCGAAAATCCCCATACTTGCCTATTGATTTCGTGATAAGGTTAGGGTTTTTCAAAGGTTTTGTCCTTTACATTTCCCTGGGACAAAACCCATGCAACCGCTACAATCAATTATGTCAATTCAATTTAGCGAGCTTGCCCGGGACCGTTGTTCCTACAGGTTTGCTTGGTGGGGCCATTCCATGAAAAGTTCCTTACTAAGAATGAAGCACTTTTGGGCCGTTTCGGTGGGTTCAGGGCTTGCTTGCCTTGGGCTACTTCTCCCTTTTGTCGGGGCGGCTCCCCTTCCTAACCTGGACCTTGCCAAGCTCAAAATCATCCCCGATTCTGCCGGTGCTGTGGTTGTGGTTCGAGGGGTAGAAGGTGTCAAAGGACGACTCTTTTCGTTTCTGAAAAAAGCGGTTCCTGAATACGCCGGCCTCGCCCAAACCATGACGGATTTGTCCCTTTCGGGCGGCTTGGATGGCCGAAAGCTTGAGGGAATGGCCGCCAATGGACCGATCTTTGTGATCCTTCCCAGTCTCAAGGAAAAAGATCTGACAGGCGAAATCCCCAATGTGACCGTGGTTGCCGCCATTACGGACTATGCCAAGTTTCGTGATGGGCTCCTTAAACCCAATGAGCGAAAAGAGCTGAAGAAGGAGGGTGGTTTGGATGTGGTCCAGGTTGCCGGACATTCGACATTCATGGCGGAAAAGGACGGGTTTGCGGTCCTTGCTCCCTCCAGGGAGGGAGTCGAGTTTGTTCTGAAATCCAAAGCGTCACTCGATGCGAAGGTTAGTCCAGCTATTTCTGCCCGTTTGGCGGGGGCAGATGTAGCCCTTTTCGTCAATTTTGACCAAGCCCTTAAGGACTATGCCGAGCAACTCAAAGAGGCCGAATCTTCCGCCGCTGACTTCCTCAAATCTGCTGCCGAAGCCCTTCCCAAGGAACAAAAAGCCAGTTTTGAGATGATGCAATCCTTCATCAAACCCACCTTTCAGGCCCTTCGCGATTCAAGCGGCATGGTGTTTTCGCTTAACTTTGCCCCGGAGGGTGCCCTTTTCAGAGTTGAGGTCGAAGCCCGCAAGGGAACCGATTCGGCAAAATTCATCAATTCAATCGGCGTCTCTGCTTTTGAAGGACTTGCCAAACAGGTGGCAGGTCAAGTTTTTTACACGGGGTTTGTAGGGGGTGAAGCAATCAACAAATTGACGGAAACCTTTACGAAAAGCCTCAAAACGGATGCCAATGCGGACGAAATCAAAAAACTCGTTGAGGCGATGGCGCTTTTGGCAAAGGCTGGTCCCGGCGAAACCAATTCCACCATGGATCTGCCTCTTACGGGCATCACCATCACAAAATACAAAGATCCCCAGGCGGCGATGGCCGCCCAACTCCAATCGTTGGAAATTATGGGGCCGGGCTCCCTATATGGCGGCGGTGGGATAAAAGATTTCAAAATCACCAAAGATGCAGTGACCCATCAGGGGACCAAATTCACAAGGGCAGTGTTTAGCTGGGATTTTGCCAAGATGTTTGGCAATGGCCAAGAGCTTCCCGAGGAGGTTCAAAAACAGATAGTAACCTTGATGAAGGAACTCATGGGAGAAAAGATGGAGGTCTATTTGGGGATCGAAAACGGGGAATCCATCCAACTTACAGCCCCCAACTGGGATAAAGCCAAGAAATTATTGGAATCCTACAAAACCGGCAAGGCCAAAGTCGGGGCGGTGGAAAACTACACCGCTGTTCGCAAAGGAATGTCCGATCGTCAAACGATGGTAGTACTTCTTGATCCCGTTCGGTATGGGGGCAAAGTGGTGGAAATCATGAAGGGTGCATTTGCCGGAATGTTGCCCATACCCCCGGGTTTTCCCGCCAATTTGGATAAGGCCAATCCTTCCTACCTTGGTTTCGGTGTGGCTTTGGACCAAAACAATGCGGCCATGGAATGGTTCATTTCCAGTGCTGCGATCAATGAATGCTTTAAGACTTTTGTAAAACCATTCCTGACCCAATAAGTATTTTTTTCCTGCTTTGCGATAAAAGGGGGCTCCATCGGCCCCCTTTTTAAATACCCCCAAAGGGTTTGAAAATGCGGTACGGATTACTTTTCCTTGCCCTGTTTTGGCTCCCGGGATGTGGCCCAAACCCATTACCCCCTGCCCTGGACAAGAAATCCTCCAAGGAATCCGCCCTGAAATCCATGCAAAACCAGATGGAAAAACAGATGATGCCGAAACAACAATAAGGGATGCGGTTACACCCTTTTTGTGAGGTGTTTTTTATTGGGAAAAAGCCAGGTCCTTTGAGGGTTTTCCCGCCCCTGGCTCGGGATTAGTCCAAGTTACGCAGTAGGGACCATGAAAACCGTGTTTTTCCCGGAAAAAAGTTAAATCAGGCTGCAAAAGTCGGGACTACAAATCCTCTTTACAGGTTCTGTTTCAAGGCGTTTGATCCTGATTGGTGAGAGACTGAGGAATGGGATAGCTCGGGCTTTCAGCCCTTTGTGAATTTGGGAATAGGTACCTGGGGCGTTGCCCCAGGCTGGTCTGGTGCCACGCCGTTGGCGTTAAAAACATACGCCGGTGAAAATAGGAAGGTGGCATGCCAATCCATGTCTGGGGCCTGACAAATACGATCCGGTCGAATCCTACCCTTGCTGCTTTGGTTCTGCGGGCCAAAGGCCCGATCTATACCAGCCTGGGCCAACGGCCCAGGTTTCGGATCCCCCCAAAATTTGAGGGCTGAAAGCCCGATCCATTAGGCATTGGACCACAAACCAACTGTTGGCGAGAGATTGAAACATGGGCCTCGTGTTCCCCACCGAAATTCAACCACTCAAACCAAGGCAAAAGGTTTAAATCCGTTCAGAGGATCGGCGAACAATTGCAAACCCCATTGTTAAAATCGCACAAGTAGCGGGAAATATCAAGTAACTTGGTCGGGACTACATGCCTTTTTGTACTCGACATACTCCCAATTCCCGGGAAAAACCACAATCTGAGTCCCCAAAAAGGCCAAAAAATCGAAAAAAATCAATCCAACTGCGTAACTTGGGTTTAGTCGGGGTAGTATCCAAGGGATGGGTTTGGATATTACCCACCGTCCCTCATTGCTGGTAAACGAATACTCCTATTCAAACACCGGAGCAAAGGCCCCTTTGATGGCAAGGGCCCCATGGGTGGTCAGGTGGTCGCTGTCGCGGTAAAAGATACCTAATTCATCATAGGGTAGGAACAAATCGGGATCTTGCCCCTGAACGAAATAGGGAATCGGGTCCAATATCCGGACACCACGGTTGTCCAAATCGGAAACAATGGATTCGAAATAAGGGTTCATACTTTCGTATTCGATCCTGGAAACCCCCAATCGGTGAATCTCGAATTTGCGCGTCGTGTTCAAAGCCAGGATTCGGGGCACATGGTAGGAAAAGTGAGGGACATCCTTGAGGAAAAAAACTTTGATCCCAATGGCTTGAACCTGATCCACGGTTTCAAGGAGTTTGTCCTTGAGGTCGTCTTCCATCAGGTAGGAATTCCATCGCCCGGCAAGAATCACACTACGGATCGGGTGGGTTTTCAAATATTCCAGCACCTTGTTATTGAAATGGGAGGGATCATCAGCCGGGTAATTTCCCAAGGGAGGAGTTAGAAATCGGGTCGCCGCCAAGGCGGACATTTTGTTCTCATCGCAAAGCGATTCAATGGCAGGCAAAACAGCCATGGCGTGGCTATCTCCCCAAATCAGGATTTCCGGGGTTACCCCTTCTGCCCCGTATTTTGGCAATTTGCCCGGCAGTTCACCACTCCCTTCAAAGTTTGGAAGGTATTTTTCATCCCTTTTGGCGGTTTGCTGGATCCGGTTTTCATCCGGGGAAAAGTCGCAGGTTCCCCCTTGGTAGGTTGTGGTGCCAACCATCACCAGGAGGACAAATGCCCCAATGGCTCCTGAGTACCCCAGGAATACTCCTGGCCTTGGCAAGAGTCGCCGGGTCCTGATGGGCAATTCCAATCCGTAATAGGTCAGCAGGGACAGGAAACCGCTCAAAACCAATAGTCCAAGACGCCCCAATGGGCTCGGTGGATCGAAACTGGAGTAGTTGACCATTGCCAGGATAGGCCAATGCCACAAATAGAGGGGATAAGATATTTGCCCTATCAAAACCAAAGGTCTCAAGGAAAGCATCTTATGGACCAGGGTTTGCCCCAAGTCACCCCCCGTCCAAAGCAGGAGACCGGTTCCGATCACTGGGATAAGAGCCGCCAACCCCGGAAAGGGAGTATTGGAATCATAAAGAATGGAACAAAAAAGAATCAGTCCCAAGCCAATCAGGGACAAAACCTCCTTTACCAATCGGGGCACCTTGGGAGAAAGGGTTGGGGCCAAGGCCAAAAGGCAACCGCCACACAATTCCCAGGCTCTCGAGGGAAGGAGGAAAAAACCTGCTGAGGGATGATTTGAAACCCAATAATGGCCTATGGCAAAACTTCCCATGGCTAAAACACCTATCCACCATCCGGCCGTTTTCTCACGGTGAAACCGGTGGAGTAATAAAAAGAGCAAGGCAATCAGAATGTAGAATTGTTCCTCGACCCCAAGCGACCAAGTATGCAGCAAGGGTTTGCTTGCCGCTTCCTCTAAAAAATAACCGGTTTGCCACCAATAATAGAAGTTGGGAACAAGAAAAGCCAAGGCGATCGCCGATTGGCTTAAGGCGAAGTTGGCAGCCGGTGCCAAGAACAAAAATCCAGCGACCAAAGTACAAACAGTGACCAGCCCCAAGGCAGGCAGGATCCGCCGCAGTCGGCGTTCTCCAAAGGCCGCCAAGGAAAAACTACCCTGATCCAAATCCTTTTTGATGAGTCGGGTAATCAGAAATCCCGAAAGGACGAAAAACAGATCCACCCCGACAAAGCCCCCGGGAAGGCCAAGTTCGGCATGGCAAAATAGGACACTCAAAATGGCGATCGCCCGGAGGCCATCCCAGTCTGGTCGATAGGGCAAACGGTGGAGAAACATCCGCACTCAAATCCGCTACGGCGCGGGGACTCCCATACATTAGCGCAGCATCTTTTTAATGGTATGCGTTCACGGGTTTTAGTGCTAAACGGGTATAGGAATAGTAGCCAGGGTCCCGATTTTCTCAACCCTGTAGTGGGATGAGTCGAGGTGAGGGAAGCTTTTTCCTGAAGGATTCGATGCATGATCTGATGTATTCG
>SYLG01000051.1 GCA_005808665.1 Planctomycetia bacterium
CTCCTCCCTGGCACATCTGAGTAAAGTCTCGAGATCGTGTTCCGTTTCCGAAAGTATGTCGGGTGACTGCATGCCAGCTGGTATCGCTGGAAAGACCCATTCGTGTCAACTAAAATCTCAAAATCCCGTGAACGCATACTTTAAATCAAATGGGTAGAATTGGCCCAAAAACGATTATCGAAAAGAAAAATGTGGTCAATACCTTCATTAATTATGAAGGAGACAGAATTCCAGAATTGATATGTCCCTCGGATTTTACCGCCTCACTAGAGAGAAAATATGATGGAAGAATTGATATTTATGGAAACAATGTGATCCGTGACAACTATTTATTTTCATCTTCTTATTGCGGTAACGGATTTCTGTTTTTAATAAACAACCGATTTCCCCAATCTGTTTCCGATGGAATGTCCAACTCGATCGCCTTTTGTGAAACCTATAGCAAAACGGGTTCCGGGGGAGGCATTGTGTTTAACTACGGCCAATTGTCGTTTCGAACCACCACCGGTGGCTCCTATGGAAGCAGCTGACCCACGATTTTTGCCAATCAAACTTATGATGACATCGTCCCTGTCAAGGAACCCATCACTAGGCAAACGGTAGCAAGCCAACGGGGCCTCACCTTTCAGGTTCGCCCACCATTTGCCGAATCAAATCATCATTACCCCATTTCCAATCATGCCGGCGGGATGAATACTGCCTTCCTTGATGGCTCGGTCCGGTGGTTATCCTCCGATTTGGGGGAAACGCCTTTTTGGGCCATGGTTACGCCTGATTGGAACGATTAATGCGATGGGCGGGTTAGGGCTTCCTTACCAACCTCGATCAATCAATCGCCAGGCTGTTTTCCTAACGAAAAAAGGGCCACGGAGGACAACTTAGGGAGCCTTTAGGTAATACAACAATTTGAAAAAACTTAGGTAAGGTTATGCAGGAGGAGTGATATTCCATGATTTTTTGCCCTATTTTGGAATCGGAGATTGGTTTTTTCATGGGAATCGCAGGCCATCGAACTTGTTATTCGTCCCCTCTTTAACGAAATGGGTATAATCAAAGGGGATAGGTTATCCCAATACCTTCCATTCCTTGGTGATCCATGACCTCCATCCTTTTCCTTGGTTCGTTCCTTCTTGCACGACAGGCACCACCCGAACAGGCCCTTTGGGACAACCAGGTGGACAAGGCGGTTGCGTATTTGCGCAAAAGTCAATCCCAGGATGGCTCCTGGAGCTCCAATGTGTCCCCTGGCATAACGGGTCTGGTGGTGACCTCGCTTTTGCGTACAGGCAAGGTCCCTGCCGAGGATCCCATGGTAGACAAGGGGCTTCGTTACATAGAGTCGTTGATCAACCCCAAGGCAGGGCACATCGCCGGACAAAATCCCAAGGCACAATTACAAAATTATGTCACCTCGGTCAATGTGATGGCCCTTGTGGAAGCCAATAGGGAGAGCTATCGACCCATCATTCGTGATGCCGCCAGGTTTTTGCGCCAGCTTCAATGGGATGAAGGCGAGGGAAAAGATCCGAAAAATGACTATTATGGCGGGGCAGGTTATGACAGCAAATCCCGCCCTGACCTTTCCAACACCCAGATCTTCCTGGACGCCCTGGTTGCCGCCGGGGTCCCCCAAAACGACCAGGCCTTCCAAAGAGCCCTGGTGTTTGTAAGCCGATGCCAAAACCTGGCTGGGGAAACCAACGACCAGCCTTGGGCGGGTAAAATCAACGATGGCTCCTTTATCTATTCCCCGGCAGCGGCAGGTGCCACAAAAACCCAGGATTTGGCTACTGCTAATGGGGGCCTTCCCGGTTATGGCAGCATGACCTATGCCGGGATCAAAAGCATGGTCTATTGCGGACTCGATGACAAGGATCCAAGGATGCAGGAAGCCTTGAAATATATATCAAAAAATTACACCTTGGACCGACACCCTGGAATGCCATTGGACAGGGCTCAATGGGGCCTTTTCTATTATTATCAAACCTTGGCAAAGTGCCTCGATACCCTGAAAAGAGACGAGATCAAGGACTCCTCGGGAACGGCGCACCCTTGGCGAAAAGAATTGGTTACGGAGCTTGCCAAACGACAATTGAAGGATGGTTCATGGGCCAATTCCCAGGATCGTTGGATGGAATCGAATCCCGACCTGGTCACGGCCTATGCCTTGCTGGCCCTTGCCCATGCCAAGGGTGTCCGCAAACCGTAAGGGGCCATCATGTCCGGGGCGGTTGGTCTGGGTGGCCTGATTGTCTTTTTGATGGGCCTTCATCCCGTCCCCAGGGAAAATCATGATCGCCGGATTTTGCTCCGCACGACCCCTGGCCGGATCCAGGTGTTGTACCGACACGAGGTGGATGGGGCCAGGGCCCTATATGACCTGACCGAACAGGATGTCGATCTCGGTCCCATCAGAAACAGAAACGATATCTACCAGGCGTATGCCGATTTATTACGAAAACGGATCCCGGGCAACCTGGTCCTCAAAGGGCCAAAGGGTGAAATCCCATGGGAAACCAACCTTGTCCATTATGAAGAAATGGACCATTTAAGAGTTGATTTGTTGTTGGAAGCTCCCCGGGAAAACCTCCCGGTTGGCGCACCCCTTTCCCTTGAAGAGGGAAATTACGCCTCGGATCCATTAAGCCTGGTCCTCATGGCGGCTTGGGGAAAGCCTAACCTCATGCCTGGTACTCGGCTTTTGAATATAAACGCCACCTGGGCCGATGCCTTTGAGGGCGAGGATGACCATACTTCCAGGGATGGGATTTTTCACGAGGAAGGGATCATCGATCTCATTCTTGGACAACAGCACGGATTGCCCATTCTTGTTTTTTTTGCCATGATTTTTGGGGCGGGACACGCCCTAACCCCGGGTCACGGAAAAACCATGGTTGCCGCCTATTTGATCGGTCAACGGGGAACCATTCCCCAGGCGATCCTGCTGGGGTTGGTTACCACCTTTACCCATACGGCAGCCGTGATCGTGATTGCTGCTTTGTTGCCCATCCTGGTTCCGGAAGCCAAGGCAGAAGATGTCCAACGCATTCTTAACCTTGTGGGCGGATTACTGCTGGCCGGGCTGGGAGGCTGGCTTTTGCTCCTTAGACTTTCCGGATTGGCCGATCATCATCACGGCCCGGGGGGCCATACCCACGGTCCATCTATCAAAAGGGAAGGGGACAAAACCAGCTCCTGGGGGGTCATCATTTTGGGTATCACTGGAGGATTGGTCCCCTGTTGGGATGCGGTTGCGATGTTGGTTTTTGCGATGGCTTCCGGGCGAACCTGGCTGGCCCTTCCCCTGTTGATCGCCTTTAGTGCAGGACTGGCTTCGGTTTTGGTTGCCCTTGGCATCCTGGTGGTAAAAAGCCGCGATTCTTTGCAAAAACGAACAGGGTCCTCCGTTGGTTTTGAACGATGGACCGCCCGGGTTGCCATGGTTAGTGCTCTGCTCATTATGGGGATGGGGGTTTGGCTTTGCACCAAGGATTAGCGACAATATTTTGAGGCCGATCCCGAAACGCAACGCCGCTGGCTAGAGGAAACGATCCCCAAAATCCGCAAAACCCTGAAAAAAACCGGCGGAATTCTGTATTGTGAAGACGAGGCTTCGGTCTGCCTGACGACTCCGTTGGGCAAGACTTGGGCGGACTGCGGCAAGCTTCGAAAGGTCCCCGTGACGGGAAGCAGGGCCAGCATTCCGGCGATGTCGGCGAACAGTCCCAAAGGCCGCTTTGTGTTCCGGCTTCATGCCAAGCGCATTTCATTCGTGGATGTAATCGACTTTCTGAAACAACTGTTGCGTCAACATCCAGGTCGACATGTTGTCGTAGTGATGGATCAGGCTAAACCCCTCACTTCGAAAATGACAAAGGCTTTCATCGAAATGAGGAGGCGTTTGCATGTGGTTTACTTGCCTCCGTATTCGCCGGCCTGGAATCCCGACGGGAAGGTGTGGAATCATTTGAAGAACCCCGAACACTAAGCGCACAGGGCGAAAAACAAACAAGAACTCTATGAACTAACCGAGAATAAACTGGAACACTTGAGCGATGATCGGGAATTCTCCAGGGATTATTTTTCCGGTGTTATGTTGCAGAACTTTTGCGGTAGGCCATATGAGGCGTTTTCCCTGAATAGGGCCCTTAACATCCTTCTGTCATTGGCCACATTTCCTCAAACCGAAAATTTGAATGATTCTCATGTTCAGTAAGCCTCTTAACTGCATCCGTACAAAAAATCACGTTTGGATATAGCAACTGGTCACGAAAAACCGCACTTCCATCCCACGATCTGGGTAAAAAAGCAAATTTTTTGATGACAATTGGTTCTGATCTAAGGGTCCCGCAACGAAAACATAGCTGTTTAATTTTTCCGCCACTTGACAATATATCTATTTTTGCATTACCTACAACTTCGATGCGGAAAAATTGTGGGGCCCCTGCAGGGGACAGGTCCGTTTCATGAGCTTTTGTCACACCAACTGGAAATTTGATGAATGTGCCGATATTGTGGTTTCCCCATGAGTCAATTACTCGCTCGGATAGAATCAAAAAAGGAAATGCTCCGCATCCAAGGATGTCAGGATAGGCTTCGCCCCCTTCAATTGTT
Source organism: Planctomycetia bacterium (assembly GCA_005808665.1). Classification (GTDB taxonomy): domain Bacteria; phylum Planctomycetota; class Planctomycetia; order Gemmatales; family Gemmataceae; genus SYLG01. Next base: position 4,615 of record SYLG01000051.1, read on the forward strand.
ACATCAAAGGAACCCGATGGATAACTGGTTGCTGTTCCACAATCTGGACATGACCATGCAATCATGCGAGAGCGTGGGTGAATCGAGATAGCGGATGTCCATTTTCGTTCATTGGGCGTATTGTCAATTACTTCATATATCACGAAAATTGATCCTTTCACTGGAAACGCATGTCATTTCTCAGATTGTTCATGAAATCAATCACATCGTTTGCATTTGCGTTTCGATTGCGGCTTATGAACTGCTGCCATTCGGTTTCAAAAACTGAAGTCCATTTTTGGTGCCCACCCGGAGGCCTACCTTCGACCCATCGGCCAAACTGTGCGTCGTTAACATTCAACCCCCGATTTGGACCCGCAAACCAATCCTTATATTTCCAAGGTAGGTCATGATGGGCGTTTGGATTCGCCATCTCCGCTGGAGGTTGCCCCATTGCTTTTCGTAAACCGGCACGGTTTGTTGGAGCGGTAATACCCGGAGTTGTCCTTGAACCAACTTTTCCAAGCTCATCACCCAAGCCACCCGCACCACAAGGGTTACTATTGTGCACCAACACCCCCGTTTTTCCAACGGCATAGGTGTGAATCTCAGCGATTTCCAGATTGAAGACTTTTTCCGCGTAGGGGACGGTTACCACCTCCTCAACCGAAACCTCTTTCCCATTCACCAGCAAAAGTTGGTCACCGATTTGGACCTGGCCCGCTTCCACCCATCGACCTGGAAGCGAAATCATCCTCGGCAATTCAAGCATTTCCTCGGGTTGCGGGCGAGTATCCAGGTCCTTGCCCCGAAGCACCCAAAACGGGTGACCAAAAGTGGACCCTATCTGGTCATTCTCAGTGATGATGGTGGTTTTAAAGCCACGGTAATCCGATTGAAAGGTATTTAATACCGGAGTTGGCAACCAATTTCCTGTTTTCAAGTCATAGGCCAAAACTTTGTCCCCAACCTGTATCTGATCGATTGGGTGGGGGCCAAAAGTTGTCGTTACCAATGTCCCTTTAACAAAACAACCCGGGAAACTTTTTTCCTGGCCAGCTATAAAAGCCCTGCTTTCGGCTTCTTTAATTCCCTTACCTAGGCTGGTTAAATTTGCCGCCTGATTTGGATTGGCCGGAACAACAATTCCAACCTTTCCAATGTTCCTGGCATATTTGGCAGCCGTTACCCCTGCCCCTATCCAAGGCACCATGGCGGCTCCACTCAGGGCCGCTTCGGAATAATTCCCCCGGTAGGCATGAATACCAACATTGATCCCATCCGCGACTTCCCCAACGATGGGCACCATTCCGACTACATCAAGACCCGTTTGAACGCAATCCAGCACATATTCCCATTCGGACTGATTCACATCGGGTCTCAAACTCCCATTCATCACAGATTCTTTGATTTGTTGCAACTGATTGGCCAGGCTTGGAGTCACAAAATGATTGCCTGGTCGGTTGGCGTATTGAGAGGCGTAATAGGCTTGGTTTGCCGCAGATTGCCTGTAGGCGTTGTAGATCGTGTTTAATTTTGCCTGAGCCTTGGGCGGATAATCTCCCACATTAGGGGCCGGGATATTGGGGAGTTGGGCGGGCCCACTTGGCGCCGTTTGGCCATACTGGTTACTCCCATACGACCCGGAAATTCCGGTTTGTGCCGCGGTTCCATACAGCGTCATCGTGTTGAACCCGGTTTGGGTCATTCCCGAAAAAGGTTGCCCCATCGTCCCCGAAACCGTGGTGTAGTTGGTGGTGGTGTTGCCTGATTCCAGTTTGCTACCATACCACGACCCCGAATTGCCTCCCCGGGTTTCAATCGTCTGGGTCGAACCCACCGTGTGGGAATTCGTGGTCTGCCCAAGCGCAAAGCCTGATCCCGTATTGTTGGTGCTTGTGTTTTTGGTCTGGTAGACATCAATCCCATCGTAGTAAACCGAACCGTTTTGCACCCGGCCCGAGAGGTTGGCCCGGGAGTTCTTCGTCTCACTTCCCAGATTGTCGTAGGTGGCGCCGCTGGTTCCATTCGCCGCCCGCCAGGTTCCTGTGTCATGCTTGCCTGATTGCGATTGACTGGTGTGACCCAGCGCAAACACAAAATCCGAAGGCGACCCCGATTGGGTCAGGTGGTAATCGTATCCACCCGTTGAGGTTAAAGTCGATTGATCCTGCCCCAGTTTGATAATCTGGGAACTGGTGGATCCATCGGGGTTATTGGTGATGATCGGATCGGAATTTTTCGGGAGGTTGACC
>SYLG01000052.1 GCA_005808665.1 Planctomycetia bacterium
CAAAACAGTTCGGTCTATTACACCGGGATTGATGTCTACCAGACCAAGAACACCAGCACCAATAATACGGGATCAAGATTTGCTCTGGGTTCGAACACGAATTCCCACACGGTAGGCTCCACCCAGACGATTGAAACCCGGGGAGGAAATTCGGGATCGTGGTACGGTAGCAAGCTGGAATCAGGCAACAGCACCACCAACTACACAACGGTTTCGGGGACCATGGGCCAGCCTTTTTCAGGAATGACCCAAAGCGGGTTCAACACGATGACGCTGTATGGAACTGCCGCCCAAACCGGGATTTCCGGGTCGTATGGGAGTTACGGACAGCCAGGAACGGGGGGAAGCTTTAATTCCTTGCAAACAGGTGGTACGGTATCACTAGGTCCGGTTGTATTGCCACCAATAGTCAGGTTGCCCAATTATCCCACTGCGGGAGGATTTCCTCCAAACCAATCGGGCGTTGAGCCGGGATTTTTAACGCCCATTTCGTTTTTTCATGAGGATCCAGAATTAGAATCCGACCAAGCAAGTCTGATTAACAATACCCAACAAAACAGGATTAATGAATCAAATTTATATTTTTATAAAATTGGAAATCAAAAATATTATCCATGCATTTATTGTCACGGAAGAGATGGCAATGGAAGATTACCATTGTTAAACCTTAATCAAAGCTTTGTTAATGGCATACATTACAACACTGGCGGTGTTGATGCCGCAAGAAATTTTTTTGCCGGGGGCACCTCGTCAATTGCCACAGCACCTTTTGAATTAACTAATTTTGCAATAATAGTTTTAAGACTACCATTTTCATCACGAGACGATTTTGACACATCTTCTTGTTTTAATACAGAATTATGGCGTGAAAATATACATAATTATATTGCGCCGGACAGAGATATAAATAGCTGGACAACTGCTTCAGGTCAAATTGGAGGAGAATTAGTTTTATCCGTATTTCCTGCAGGAAAGGTCGTTAAAATAGATTCTTTACAGGTTTTGAAATCAAAACCCGTTAACAGATTAATTTCCAGAAGCTCCTTGGTTTCTAAAGCGGTGCAGGAAAACTCAAAGGCGGTTGACCCATTTATTCAAGTGCTTAGCGATTGGGCTAAGTCTCCATTAAATCCGGACAATATTTCAAAGATCGGCGCAAATGTGGCCCAGCTAGAACGGCTTAAACTTCGGTATGCCGCTGATGAAATTCTGAACGCCCCCCGTTGGCTCAGGTCTAAAGACGGATCCGGCCCATCGTGCGGCAAGTTTTTTAAGCCGTGAACAACTAGAAGGGGGAAAGATCTTTACTTTTCGGGGAGGCGACGATGTCAAGCGAACTCTTCTGCAAACTGTTGAGAGTGGTTTCAATGGAAAACCAGGTGTCTTTGAGTATGTCCTTGATCCGGCAGGTAATTTAGTTCACCAACGATTTATTGAGGGCGGCGCAATCACTGGAATTCCAAACTTTCCAATACATTATCTGCCAAAATGAGGATAAAAAATGGTCAAGGTAACCAATGAATTTTTGGGGCGATTACGTGACCCAATTGATTGGAAAGACATACGGTTCGCCTACGCCCATCAGCTCATCGACGGACAAACTGTGAGAGACCATGCTTGGCGCATGCTTTCAGAATCCGGTTGTGATAACGAAAATATAATTGCCATTGCCGCTGCGAAGGATAATGATCCAATGGGGCCGATAATTGATCGTGTGGCGGGCCTAGGCGAGCCTACGCCTGACATAATCCGAAAATGGGCTTTGATCATTGCGGCATTCATAAGTGAAAGCAATGTTTCCGACAAGCTTGAAGCGATTGAAGAGGTTTACTCTTCATTCGATTATCCGGAAGAGCTTGCAGGAATGGTCCGTTATATGCCAATTATTGGTCCCAGTCTAGGAAACAAGGCAGCAAATGAAGGGCGAATGCTAAATTCGTTAAAGGAATTGTCCGCGAAAATCTTAGGCACAGGCTAAAAGAATCTGTTATCCCACTGGTGATTTAACTTAAGTAAACCGGTTGGAGTGAATATTACCGATTTTTTGGCCTGTTTTGGAAACCTAAGGGTGGTCCATCCCAGGAAATGGGAGTATGTCGAGTTCAAATCGGCTCGTAGTCCCGACCAGGGTATTTGATATTGGCCGCACCTTGTGCGATTTGAAAAATGGGGTTTGCAATTGTTCAGAGATCCTCTGAACGGATTTAAACCATTTGCCTTGGTTTGAGGGGTTGATAGCCCTTGGGAAACAGGTCCAACCGAATTGAATCAGAACCGGAAAAGAGGATTTTTAGTCCCGTCGTTTGCAGGCGGATTGGAAGAATCTCCGGGAAATCCTCTGTTTTCATGGTCCCAACTGCGTACCTTGGATTAAATTCCCCTCCGTGGAGGGGTGGCAGGCGAAGCCTGACGGGGTGGTGCTTTGGGAAACAAAACATTGGGAAGGAGTAGGAGCACACTTTAAGAACCACCCCGCCCTGACGGGCACCCCTCCAAAGAGGGGAATAAGGGAGGGGAATTAAGGCTAATCCCAGGAGGAGATTTGTAGGCCCGACTTTTTAAGGCTGATTTGACTTTTTCCCCGGGAAAACCCGGGTTTTCTTGGTCCCATTTGCCTAACCTGGGTTATTGAATTCCCCTCC
>SYLG01000053.1 GCA_005808665.1 Planctomycetia bacterium
GGTTTCAATATTTTTGATTGTTGTTACCCAACCTCTAGACCGAATTTCTGTTGTTAATACTGCCACAGATACCGAACGATTATAGCATCTTATAATGAAATCCTTTGATATTTCCCCAATACCTATCGCAGAAAGATAGGCCTGTGGAGAAGAAATGTCATTATTAAATCTAACAAATAGTTCTTCGGAAATGTAATAGTAGTAATCATTCATTAATCTATAAATAATTTTTGTATTGTTTTCATTTAAGTCAATTTTTTCAAATTTTGATCCACTGAACCAAAAAATTCGATGTCCGGATTGCTCCCTTGAAATTGCTAGTTTACCAATGAGTTTTGGTCCATCATTTTGAAAATAAACACTACCAGCAAACTCGCAAAGGTGTTCTAATCGCTCGGAGTTTAATCTCCCAAAACAAAAATCCCCGAATCTGTAAATATCTGGCTCGTCCTGTGGTATTCCGATAATATAAAATAAAGACGAAGTAGTATCAGGAAGGTTATCTAGAATGTAATTAAGATTTTTTAATACTGACTTTTTTTCATTAGATACTACTATTGACAAACCAATGATAAAAATTGCTATTTTTTCACTATGCTTATTTTTTTGTGAACATAAGATATGTTTTTCCTTAATTAATTGGCTTTGAACACACCGAATTAATGATGACAGATCAATATCAGCAGGTCTTTTAAACCCTACCCATAATTGTTCAGATTCATAAATCGTTCCATTTGGACATTCATTTCTAATCGAATCAAAAGCTATTTGTTTATCTTCAATGGATATCGAATCAAATGATCCAAGAGTAAGGGAATCAAAGGCATGGCGTAATTTAGGATCATTTGGAATCATTACTGTTTACGCTCCTAAAATATAGGAATGAGGAAGGTGGCAACAATAGGAAACAATAGGAAACAATCGGTCTTTGAGTTGGATAAATGTTGCAATGCCCGCCAAATCTTGGTAGATTTTTTCCTGAATTATTGTGATAGGTTTTCGCACATGGTGAAGGTTTGTCCGCCTTTACATTTTCCACCCGGACCGTGACCTGACTGGAGCAATAGGTGGAGCCCCAAATTTCCGATTGTGCCTTACTCAATTCGGCGGTGGTGGCGTATTGTACCCCCACGGTCGCTCGCCACCAGAATTGCAGCTGCCGCCGAATCGCCGTCGGCCTGATGGGAAAATCCGGGTCACACTCCCGGACTTCGGCCCCGCCACCGAACATAGGCGTAATGAGCTCGATCTGGTAGAAACGGCGTGAATGGGTCGTAATGACGGGTTGATTGGGACAGGGGGGAACTACATCCGGCATGGGCGTTTCAACCTCGCATGGGTCTTGGGTGAAGAGTCCATCGCATCAGTCCATTCTGGTCTATAATGATTCTTGAAAAATCCCAGTTATCCCAAAAAAATTTATTGAAACCCGATGTAAACAGAAATCGGACCCGAAATCAGGATCAAAGAACGCCCTGTTTTGATTTTTAACGAGATAAAAAGGGTTGATTTCGCCCGTTATTTCCCAGCGATTTTGCCCATTTCTTCAAACATTTCCTCATCCGTATGGCCACGAAAACTGTGCCCCTCTTTTGGGCCAAAAACAATGGTAGCCTTGGCCCTGGGTGTGGCGGTTTGGAGAAATTCCTCCAATCGATGCACGGCAAGGTTCAGGTAATACTCGTCGAGCTCGCCAGAATAAATGCGGAGTTTACCCTCTAGTTTTGGTCCCAAGGTGGTCCAATGGGTCTGAAGATGGTCCCTAATATCGTATTTGCGCCAATGTTCGGCCACCTTATTGTCGATTTTGCCCGACGCACCATCCCAAAGGGGAACGGGTTTCCCATCGGCCCCTTTGGGCCCAAAGGTAGCATTCCAGCTGGCCCAGTCCTTGCCTCCGAGTTCCCAACGCCCTTTGGAGCCTAGCACCCGCTCCACCAGAACTTCGTGGCGAATCGTGTATTGAATATCACCCTTGGTCGTTCGCATGGCGGGCCGTTCAAAGCCGAAACGGTTCACATAGGCATTGGGCCCCTCGTAAATGTTCATCAATTCAAAGTCGCGAAAATCGACGGGATCCGGGCAATGGGACCAACAGCCTCCGAAATAGTCGGGATAAAAAACCTGAAGGGCCAAGGATACCCAACCCCCCGTGCTATGGCCTTCGGTAAAGCGCCAAGACGGTTTCCCGCCACAACGAAACCGTTTTTCGATTTCGGGAAGGAGTTCGGTGATCAGGGCGTCCCCCATGGGGCCATTGTTCGTGGAATTGACATGGTAGGGATCACCCCAGGGCCCCGCCCCATCGAGATGGATGAGAACCATCGGCACAGCATCCGGTTTGGCCATAGCCTTTTGGAAAGGCGAGGCAGGATGACCCAGGGAAAGGGCTTTGGTAAATCGGGAGCCAAAACCACCAATGCGAACGACCAAGGGAAATAGGGCGCTGGGGTCCTTGGCAAATAGGGGCGGGAGGACCACTGCAGCGCGATGGAAGGTATCGTACCCAAAAAATTGGGACAACTTTTCCGAACGAAAAGTGACCCACTTGACCCGATCGGTTTCGGGGGGAAGAGAATCCACAATCACCTGATCCAAAACCAAATCCAAAGGAATGGGATTTTTGGGATCAAAGTTCCAGGCAACGGGTTTGGACCGAACATTTCCAGGAGCCAGGGGTAGGTTGATGGACCGGTTTTGGTGAAGCACCGCCTGCACGAAATACTTTCCCGGGGCAAGATCAGCCAAGGTCCCACGGGGAAAACAGAGGGAGTCTGATGGCAACGAAATCGCTTCACCCCGAACAAGGTTTACGGCATCCGCACCCACCATAGGAGGTGTGTCCCTTCCCGTATTGCCGATATGGCTCAAGGGGAAGCGGTCGCCCACCGGGGCGAACACCACGATCACCCTTCCGGTCATTGGGACCGGATGGCCGGAACGAATGCGGATTTCCGGAGCCTTTTGCCCCAAGGCAAAGAAGGCAGCCAAGGCAACCAGGATGGTCATTTCTTTTCGCCTTTGAGTTCAGCCAAAAACTCAATGAGGTCACGGATTTCCGATTTGGAAAGGTGTTTGGCAATGTCTGCTGGCATGGCGGAAAGACCTTTTTGTGTATCTTCGATGTCCGCCTTTTTGACCTTTATCGTTTGACCATCGGCGGCAAGGAGGGTGAGTTCGGTAGCAGAATCGGTTTTGAGGATTCCTGAGAGGGGCTTTCCCGAATGGAGGGTAATCACCAATGTTTCAAACCCCTGGGCGATATGGCGGTTGGGAAAGACAAGGGATTCGAGAATATATTTACGATCTTTTTTTGACCCAATGTCATTAAGCGGAGGCCCGACGATTCCCCCCGCTTCGCCGATTTGGTGGCAGCGTTGGCAAGCCAGTTCACCTTTGTAGAGAAAAATCTGCCTCCCCCTCTCGGCGTCGCCCCCCTCCATGGCGGTTTCATAGCCTTCCAGGTTCAGGGGCTTGTTTTTTTCAGATAATTGGGCAAAAGCCTTGGCTTGACCCGGGAGGTTCCTGATCTTGATTGCCTCCTCGAGTTCCAGTTCCATGACCTTGGGGAGCTTACCCTGGTTTGCCTGTGCCAATAGTTCCCCGAGGAGAGTTTCGACATCAGGAGTAGGAAACTTGTCAACTGCAGCAAGGGCGGCTTGCCTTTCGATAGGGGTGGCTTCTCTCACCACCTTAAGCAGTTCTTTTTGGGCTTTTAATCCTTCGATTTTGCCCAGGGCACTCCAAGCTGCTGCCCGGATTTTTGGATCGGGATCAGTGGCCATTGATCTTCCCAAAGCGCCTGCCTGCTTGTCCTTCAGGGTGACAAGGCTTTGCAAGGCCACAATGCGGATGGAGGTGTCCAAACCCTGTTGGGAAGCCATTTCCCTAAGTCTGGGTTCCAGTTCCCGGATACCCAATGAGGTTGCGGTGTCGATGGCTGCTTTGCGAATGTCGCCTGAACTGCTCAAAAGCGATCCCCAATGGGGATTGAGTGCGTCGATGGCGACCTTGGCGTCCCGCTTGGGAAGTGGCCTCCAAAGGCCAACCACCGGATCGCGGCCTTGGGGTTTGGCCCAGTTTCGCAAATGGGAAAGGGCTTCCCGGCGAAGTCCTGAGGCGGACGACTTGAGCGATGCGAATTCGGCGATGGCCCGGGCATTGGCTTCGGTTCCGAGTCGGTTATGGGCGGCAAGGGCTCGCATTTGAATGGCATCGTTGGAGTTGGGTTGACCCAGTTTGGCGGCAACATCCTTGATTCTCGCCTCATTTTTGGCCTCCCATTGGGGAGAATCATAAATGGCTCGGGTCGCCTCGGTGGCCACAAAAAGGTCTGGGTCCGACAAAAAATCGACAAGCTTTTCGGAACCAAGTCGCCTAAGTGCAAGGACCGCGCCCAAACGAATGGCCGGGGAGGCATCCTCCCTTAGGGTGGCGATTTTCTCATCGTTTTGAGTCGAAGCTAGTGCCATAACGGCGGCATGGCGAAGGATGGCATCGCCATTGTCGTTTTTGGCTAATAACGCAACCGCCGGGGAAAAATTGGCGCTGGTTGGGATTCGGGCCAATGCCAATGCCGCTTCGCGAACGACAACCGGGTCCGCGTCTTTAGTAAGGTCGGCAAGTGTTTTTTGGGACTCGGCGTCCCGAATGTCTCCCAAAACCCGGGCCGCCTGGGAGCGGACGAGGCTATTTTGATCTTTCAAAAACAAGCGAATCGGGGCTAAAGCCCGGCGATTTTTTCGGGCGATTTGACCTAGCCCCCATACTCCATGAATTCGAGCCAACCCGGGGCCATTGGCGGCAACGGCAGCCAGGGCATCAATTTCCTCCCGTTCGGCCAAAGCGAACTGGGCCTCCTGGCGAACACGCCTGTCGCCGTGGCCCAAAAGCATGGCCAATTCATCCCCTTTTCGGTCAGTCATTCCGTGGGACAAAATTTCTTTGGTGGATTTGGCTTTGGGATCGGTGGCAAGGGATTCATGGGTAAATCGGTAAATGCGTCCTTTGCCCGTCAAGCCCCAGCCATTGACCCAGTCGAGGACATATAAGGCTCCATCGGGACCAACCTCGGCATCGGTAGCAAGGATATTCCAAAGGAAGTTTTTACGATCCGTCAGTTCAAAACCTGCTCCGTTGGGTTTGAGGTTGAAACTATGGATGCCACTGCCTCCCGGTGCCCCCCGAAAATCCACCATGAAAAAGGAGCCGCGGTGGGCAGGATCAAGGCCTGTACCCGGGTCGGCGAAAACCCCAGAGGGCCCGGCACCGATATTAATAATGGGAGGAATGATATAGGCAGGTTGTTGCGGGTGACGGGGTTTCCACATTCCCTCGGAATTCCAGGGACCTCTCGCATTGGGTTGTTCCAAAAACTGGAAGCCAATGCGCCAGCCCGAATCGCCCCCCTGGACCAGGTGGGTCCATCGGGCCTGATCCCCGCCATCGGAATTGTTGTCGCCCGTAAAGAGGTTTCCCATGTTGTCAAAAAGGAGTTCCTGGGGGTTACGGAGTCCGGTGGCAAAAATTTCAAGGTCGGATCCATCGGGCCAACAGCGCAAGACCGCACCCATATCGGGATAGACAAGATCTCCCTTGGGGGTTTTGACATTCAGGCCCCGGTCGCCAAGGGAGAAATAGATCCGCCCATCCGGTCCCATGATGAGGCCGTGGAGGTCATGGCCTATGAATCCAACATGGACCCCATACCCGGTGGAAAGGGCTGTTGTTTTTGAGGCAACACCTGTGTTTTTGGGATCGTCCAGTTTCCAAAGGGACGGAATGCAGGTGAAGTAAACCGATTTGCCACGAGCCAAGACACCTGCGCCCAGACCGTCTTCTGCCCGGCTAAAACCTTCCGCAAAAATCGTCGCCTCGTCCGCCTTGCCATCGCCGTTAGTATCCACAATGCGGCGAATGCGTTCGGGTTTTCCCTCGTATTCGGCAAACTTGTTGCCTGTCCGTTTAATCATCATGGCCCGACGGTCACTAACCGTTCGACAGGCCAAATCATCATCGAGCCAATCCATATGGCCGCAAATGTCCGTAACGCCTGCATGAACGCGAAAGCTTTCCACGACATAGGCCCGCCCCTGATGATCCATGGAAAAGGCAACGGGGTTGGCAAGGTGTGGCTCTGCGGCAAAGACAGAGGCAGAATACCCGGCGGGGATCTGAAAACCTGCAATGGCTTTTTGGGCTTCCTCCGAGGCCGGTTTAACTTCAACCTTGGCGTTTTCGCGTACGACGGGGGGTGGAAAAGCAACCAGGGCTCCTGCCAGGCCACAAACCAATGCCATTGCTATCAACCCGCAATTGTGCGCCTTCATTATTACCCCTGTAAGAGGAAAGAGTCTCCTCAAATTTTACCGTTGGCAATCGTTCCGGCAATCGGTTCTCCAATTATCCCAATCCCTGGTTTGGGTTCCCCAGGCCCTTGCAATAAACCCCTTTCTTCCGAAGATCATCCCTACTCCGCTGATTCCCCTTTTTCAGGTGCTTTCATGAAACACTTTTTTGGCTTGGCATTGCTTTGTCTCCTGTGCCCTTTGCTATTTGCGGCGGATCCCGTCTTGTTGGTTGGTTCCAATCTTGAGGGGTGGAAGTTCAAGGGAGATGTCAAAAAAAGCAAATGGAAAATAGGCGTGGCCCAGTTGAACAAGTTTCATCCTGATGTTCTTAATGCTGGGCATTTGGCCCCCAAGGAACTCCCGGAGCTTGTCAATACCAATCCCCAGGGGATTGATGCCTATACGACCTACCAACATGGGGATTGCCATTTAAGCCTTGAATTCATGGTTCCCAAAGGATCCAACTCCGGGGTATACCTGATGGGGGAATACGAATTGCAAATCCTGGACAGCTTTGGCAAGGAAAAGGTCGGTCCCGGGGATGCTGGGGGAATTTATGGCTATAGTGCCCCGAAGGAAAATGCTTCGCTGGCTCCGGGAGTTTGGCAAACGCTTGAAATCGACTTTGTGGCCCCCAAGTTTATAGGGCCGAAAAAAGTTTCCAATGCCCGGTTTGTCAAGGTGTTTCTCAACGACAAACTGATTCAGGAAGATGTCGAGGTCAAAGCTCCCACCGTGGCCTGTTTGACCGGAAACGAAAAAGCCAAAGGGCCCTTAATGCTTCAGGGGGATCATGGTGCCGTGGCCTTTCGCAAAATTCGACTTCAACCCAAGTAAGGTACTGCCCTCCTCCGGTTGGCGATCGCTCCTAGAATAGTGTTGTCGAACAGGAGCCATGGGATGAAGATTTTGCTGGCCAACCCTCGCGGATTTTGTGCGGGGGTGAATATGGCGATTGAAAGCCTTGACCGGGCGTTGGAACTATTTGGCACCCCGCTTTATGTTTATCATGAAATCGTCCACAACCGCCCGGTAGTGGACCGATTCAAGGCAAAAGGGGTGATATTTGTCGATTCCATTGAAGAAATCCCCAACGGCTCGACTGTCCTTTACAGCGCCCATGGCGTCTCACCGAAGATTCGTGATGCCGCTTTGGCACGCAACCTCAGGGCCATTGATGCTACCTGCCCCTTGGTGACCAAGGTCCATGTCGAAGCCATCAAATTTGCCCGGGAAGGTTATAACATTCTTCTGATCGGTCATGAAGGACATGATGAAGTTATCGGGACCATGGGCGAAGCCCCAGCCAGCATTACTCTCATTCAAACAGTGGAAGAGATTCCAGGGCTGGACTTTGGCCCCAGGGACAAGCTGGTTTATTTGACCCAAACGACACTTTCGGTGGATGAGGCGCAGGAGATCATCGTCGCCCTCAAGCACCGGTTTCCCCACATTGAGGCACCCAAAAAAGAAGACATTTGCTATGCAACCCAAAATCGCCAGGAAGCGGTTCGCGAGCTTGTGGGAGAGGTTGATTTGGTATTGGTGCTTGGCAGCAAGAACAGTTCCAATAGCAACCGGCTTGCGGAATTGGGTACCACCAATGGAAAACGATCCTTTCTGGTGGATGGGGTGTCCGAAATTTTGGATGAATGGTTTGAGGGTGTGAAAACAGTCCTCATCACGGCGGGAGCCAGCGCACCCGAGGATGTGGTGCTAGGTTGTGTGGAACATATCCGCAAAAAATACAATGGAACGGTCGAAAACCGGGTGGTCCGCGAAGAAAATGTCAACTTCGCCCTGCCCCGGGAATTGACACTTTTGGCCAAGCGTTAACCGGAATGTGGTAACCCAAAGGCTTTAGCGAACCGTAACGCCTGAACCCGGACTGGCTTTGGCTGCGGTTTCCTCCTGGTAGCGTAATTCACGGTTGAGGGGAAACGAGGGAGAAGGCGGAATGTATTGAGGGGGGTGTTCGAGGTAATGCCCCGAGGGAAGTGTCATTCCCGCAACATGGGTTTGGCAACCGCTCGCCACAAACAGCGAACCCAGGGCCCCAATTACAAACGCTCCCGAAAGGACCAACTTGTTTGCCATCATGACCCAACTCCTCAAGCCTTGCACCACACCTCATGGAATATTCCCCGACCCATGTTCAGGTGCTTGTAACCATTCATCGACCGGTAAGGTGGGTGTCCTTGAGGGAAAAATCGCCACAATCGTTACAAGCAACCTCGGAAAATGCGGCCCAAATATCCCATGGCACCTAAATTGACAACTCCGCCCTTTACCATCTCCTGGGTTCGTCCGAGGTTGGCACCTCCCAGGATTGTCCTGCGTTTCGCAACCAAAATCCCGCCTCGCCTTGCCTTGCCCACTTGGGACATGTCCCTGGCTCTGGAGAGGTTGTGCCACGATTTTTGTTCAAGGTGTCCCGAGTTTTTCCACATCGACCCCGCCAGGCTGGTTTTTAATCTGGTCCGAAATCGCAAAAGGACCCTTCATGGTCTCCAGGCCCGGATCACCCCCATGCGATTTGAGGGGGGGCTTCTCACAGGAGTCCGAAGGCAGCGGAACTTTCAGATTCAGCGGTTCTTTTTGGATGGGCGAGAGATCCTTTACCATTTGGCGTTTTGTGTTCCCAGATTCTTGATGCTTTCCCCCCGGGAAAGATTCATCACCATTCTTCATGAGTTGTTTCACATCGATCCATCGTTTCATGGAGGGCTGAGACGTTTTGCAGGGGCCTGTCCCCATCACGGGCCAAGCAAACGCGATTTTGATCTGAAAATGGCAGAGATTCTGGATCGGTATCAAAATGGGGAAAAAGACGAGGGGGCGTACCAGCCTTTTTTGTCCAACATGACAGATTATCGCCAATCCTTTTCTGGTGTGGAAGGTTGGTGTGCCCCAAAGCCACGGCTTATCCCTTTGGATTTGGGCCGGGCGGAAATTGCTGAGGATTTTTATGACCAAACCTGACCTGTTTCCCTGTTTGGATGACCTGTTGGAACTGCATACCTCGGCCCCGGGGCCAGTTGGGGAGCTTCCCCTGACGGAGGCAATCCTTCGGGATTCCCCTTCCGGGGACCTCTTTGGTTGGACCCAAAATGCCGGGATGGGTTGGAATCCTGCCGAATTGGGCCGTCCCGAGGTTTTGATCCTTAGCACTTCGGGAGGATTAAGGCGCCCTGATGGAACACCTGAGGCCTTGGGGTTTCATACCGGTCATTTTGAGGTCATCCTCCAGGTGGCTGAGGCTGCAAAAAGGTTACGGGCCATTGGGGCAATCCCCTTTGCCGGTTATGTAAGCGATCCCTGCGATGGCCGAACGCAGGGAACCACCGGCATGATGGACAGCTTGCCCTATCGCAATGATGCCGCAGTGGTCCTTAAACGGTTGGCGCGAAGCCTGCCGACAAGGAAAGGCCTTATAGGAGTAGCGACCTGTGACAAAGGTCTGCCGGCCATGATGATGGCCCTTGCCTCCTTTCGGGATCTTCCTTGGGGCATTGTTCCCGGAGGAGTCACCCTTCCTGCCAAAGGTGCGGAAGATGCGGGTAAGGTTCAAACCATTGGAGCCCGGTTTTCTCATGGCCTAATCACCCTGAAAGAGGCCGCCGAAATGGGCTGCAGGGCCTGTGGATCTCCGGGGGGCGGTTGTCAATTTTTGGGAACAGCCGCTACCAGCCAGGTCGTCGCTGAGGCCTTGGGAATGACCGTTCCACACGCCGCATTGGCTCCCTCGGGCCAACCCGTTTGGTTGCATTTGGCGGCCCAAACAGCAGATGCCGTGATGGGCATGGCCCGTGAGGGCCTTGTTGGAAAGGACATCCTGACCGGGGATTCCATCCATAATGCCATGGTTGTTCATGCGGCGTTTGGTGGTTCGACCAATTTACTCCTTCATATTCCGGCCATCGCTTTTAGTGCCGGTCTGAAAAGGCCAACCGTTGGGGATTGGACAGCCGTCAACCGCATGGTTCCCCGGTTGGTGGATGCCCTGCCCAATGGCCCCATCGGCCACACAACGGTGCGGGTTTTCCTTGCGGGGGGCGTTCCGGAGGTCATGCTCCACCTTCGGGAAATGGGCCTTTTGCGATTGCAGGTCAAGACCATTACCGGACAAACCCTGGGTCAGGTCCTGGAGGAGTGGGCCCTTTCAAAACGAAGGATTCGAATGCGCGAGCTGCTTGTGAGCCGCGAGGGCGTCGATCCGGATTCGGTAATTCTTAGCCCAGCCAAGGCCCGCCATGCCGGACTTACCTCAACGGTTGTCTTCCCCAGGGGCAACTTGGCCCCGGAAGGATCGGTGATCAAGGCAACCGCCATTGACCCGGTCATGGTCGGAGCCGATGGGATCTACCGCCATGAGGGCCCAGCCCGGGTTTTCACCTCCGAACTCCTGGCAATCAAAGCAATTAAAACCGGGGCAATTCAACCCGGAGATGTGCTGGTCCTTATGGGCAGGGGGCCTATGGGATGTGGCATGGAGGAGATCTATCAAATCACCTCCGCCCTTAAACACTTACCTTTTGGCAAGCAGGTTGCGGTCGTCACCGATGCCCGTTTTTCAGGAGTGTCCACGGGTGCTTGCATAGGCCATGTTGGCCCTGAAGCCCTGGCGGGAGGACCCATTGGCCGACTTCGGGAGAACGACCTCATCCGGATTGTTGTGGATCGGAATACCCTGGCTGGGTCCGTGGACCTGGTGGGAAACGCTAACGGTCCGCTTTCCCAAGAGGCTGCGATACTCCTTTTGAAAACCAGATCCCCCCAGGAGGGGTTGGCACCGGACCCCCATTTGCCGGCGGACACCAAACTTTGGGCCATGTTGCAGCAGTTGGGGGGAGGTACTTGGGGGGGGTGTGTCTACGACGAAAAAGCCTTGGAAAAAAGATTGGGATGGGAGAATTATCAGAAGTAGGTTTTCAAACCATTTGGGCAAATCGCCCTGGCAACTTTATAGAATAGTGGGTGATCCAACCCGGCTCCTTTTTGGCTCTATCTCCCGTGCCCTGAAAAGGTTTTTCCATGGTGGTGCTTGGCAAAGATGATGCTGTGGAATTGGTGAGGAGAAATCCTTCTTGCCCGGGGCCAACTCATTCCCAAACCTCGGATCCTGTTGCCCTCGTCCAGGAGCTGATTCAAAAGGCCTTGGGAGCAAATGCGTCGGATGTTCACCTTGATCCTGGACCAGAATCCTGGGATGTCCGTTTTCGGGTGGATGGCATTTTGCGCCCAGAAGGTTCGTTTTCATCGCGCCTTGGTCCCAATGTGGTTGCCCGACTGAAAGTCCTTGCCGAACTCCTTACCTATCGAACTGACATTCCCCAAGAGGGACGGTTGGAATTGGGAGGTATGAAAGGTTCCGGAATGGAAGGCCGACTTAGCACCTTTCCAACCCTTCATGGGGAGAAGGTTGCCATTCGGTTTTTCGGGCGGGAAGCCACCCGGCTTGGCCTTGATCACTTGGGCCTGGAGATGGAAACACTCCATCGGCTAAAGGGCTTGCTTGCCGGGCGACAGGGTGCCGTGTTGTTGACCGGCCCTGGTGGCAGCGGCAAAACCACGACGCTTTATGCCGCCCTTGAGTCGATCCGGGAAACGCACAAGAACGGCATCCACATTTTTACCATCGAAGATCCGATAGAACGGCCCATAGCCGGAATCACCCAATCGCAGGCCAAGCCCGGAAGCGATTTTGATTTTGCCCGGGGCTTAAGGAGCCTGTTGCGGCAAGACCCCGAGGTGGTCATGGTGGGTGAAATCAGGGATGGCCAAACCGCCTCGATTGCCATGGAGGCTGCCCTTACTGGACACCTCCTCTTGTCCACGGTTCATGCTGGCTCGGCTTGTGGCGTTTTTTCCCGACTTTTGGACATGGGTGTCGAACCCTATGCCCTGACTAGCGGAATTCGGGGAGTCTTAAACCAACGATTGGTCCGCAAATCCTGTGCAACTTGCCGGGGAATCGGCTGTTTGGCTTGCCAGCAATCCGGTTTTTCCGGAAGGTTGCTTTTGGCAGAACTTGTTGAAGTGAAGGGACCATTGCGCAAAGCGATCCTTGCCCGGGCCGATCTGGATGGACTGATCGATGCGGCCAGGGAAATGAACCAACCCCATGGGGGGGCGTCAGGAGAATCGCAATTGTGGGAAACGGGACTGCGTGCCGTAGCCCGTGGCGAAACCACCCACGAAGAACTAACCCGGTCGCTTGGTCCAAAGCCTGGGCAGGGTGCATTGTCACCAAAATCTATCCATCCTATCCCAAAATCGCAGTTGGACGGGGAGAACCGCGCATGAGTCAGAACAGCACAAGCGATTTTCAGGCCCTAAATGATGAAATTGCCAGCCTCGCCAAAGCAGGCCTTCCCCTGGATCAGGGCCTGGAGGCACTTTCGAGAGACTTGGGCCGGGGTAGGCTTGCCAAGGTAACGCAAAACATATCCCAAAGCCTGAAAGCGGGCAAAACCCTTCCTGAGGCACTCGATATTGAATCGGCCAGCCTGCCTCCCTTTTACGCCGCCTTGGTAGCCTCGGGGATTCGCACAGGACGGATGGCGGAAGTCCTTGCGACCCTAACGCTGCATGCCCGGACCTTGGCGGACCTGCGCTCCACTTTGTGGCTGGCCCTCCTTTATCCCATAATGGTCATGGTTGCCGCGCTAGGGTTGGTCCTGTTTTTGGTCTCCACCCTTGTACCAAGGTTCAGCGTCATTTTCAAAGACTTTGGAATGCGCCTCCCTTGGCTTACCCAAACCCTGATCTCCCTTGGGGATAATCCCGTTATAAACATTCTCCTCCCTATCGGAATTGGTTTGGGTTTGCTCCTGGTGATTTGGCTGGTGCTTCGGTCGAGTACGGGTGGGAGGCATTTCCTTTCCTCGGCTTTGTACTCTATTCCCGGCGTGGGTACCCTTATTCGCAGCGTCCGCCTTGCCTCGTTTGCCGACCTCATGGGAATCCTTGTGGAACACCAAATTCCCTTGCCTGAGGCCATTCGCATGGCGGGTGAGGCCAGCTCGGATCCGCTTTTGAGGGAGGCTTCCCGCAACCTGGAAGAGAGGCTTTCCAAAGGCGAAAGCTTGGGTGTGGCAATGCGGTCGGAAAAGGGTTATCCCGTAATGCTTTCATGGATGGCAGGTTGGGCCGAAAAACGGGGAAACCTGGGCAATAGTTTTCGGCAGGCTTCCGAATTTTATCAGCGACGGGCCGAGACCCGAGCTTTGTTTCTCAAAAGCATCCTCCCCACGGTGGGCATTTTGACCACCGGCCTCCTTGTGGGAGTGATCGTGATTGGGGGTCTGTTTGCTCCCTTGCTCAACTTGTTGGAGGGGTTAAGCAAGTGATGCCACCCAAACCTCCATCGAAAGGATATGGCGGGAATGGTTCCAAGGTCCTCCTTTTGGGAGCCGGGATTCCCCTTGCTATCATCCTCCTTTTGGTTTTCCTGGCCCTAACCGAATCAACGGAAGCCGTTCAGATTGGACTCATCTCCCTTTTGGCTCCGCTCATTCTGGTCTTTTTTGGTTTTGCCACGGCACTTTTGCGGTTGCCGTATCCTGGTCCCGAGCTCGAAGAATGGGCTGGACCTGGAGCCCAAAACCTACCTGCCGAAAAACTGCCCGGGTTGGGATCAGTGTTCCTTTTGTCCTTATGGGTGTTCCTTTGGTACGCCTCCCTCATGGGGGTTTTGGGGGCGATTTCATCCGGTTTGGGAATTATCCTGGGCTCCTTTATTATCGTTTGGGTGGTCCACCTGCTTCTGGTTCAAAGCAACAGTCGTCAGGAAGAATTGGCTCGGGTGATGGTGACCGCGGCGAAAAACCAGGCCAGCATGCCTGAGGCCATTCGGGCCCTTGCTGCCGATGCCGAGCCCCAGGGGGTGAGGATCTGGATTCATGCCCTTGGGCGGTTTTTTCTCCTCCCGGGTTGGGGCTCCGTGCAGGGATCCGGGTGGCGATGGCCGGCCCGGTTACGCCGTTTGGCTCGTCGGCTTGAATGTGGCCAATCGTTAGGTGAGGCCATTTCGGTCGATCCCAAACTGGTTCCACCCGCCTATCGGGTATCCTCCCAGGCCGCTCTTGGCGAAATTGCATTGATCGGTTTTTTGGACCGAACCCCGCCGCTGTCTTCGGGTCTGTTATGGCTTGAGATTTTCCCAAGGCTAGCTTATCCGCTTTTTTTAATCGTTATTGTCGGAATTCTACTGACCTTCCACGCCATATACCTTGCCCCCAAAATGCAACGGATTTTCAGGGATTTCAGCATTGAGGCGCATGGATTGGGTGCTTGGGCACTCGAAGGGGGCAGATGGATCAATGTATATGGTTGGGTAACCATTGCGGTCCAGGTTTTCCTGGGCTGGATAGCCTTTATGATTGCCATGGGGCCAAGTTACCGGTGGTGGCTTCCGTTTGCCCGGATCCTTTATCGGCCCGAGGTGGTGGGAGGGGGCATTCGGAGGATGGGCCTCATTTTGGAACGGGGCCATACCGAGGTTCAAGCTCTTGGTGCCCTGGCTGCTTCCCCGGGTTTGCCCTTTGGTATGCGCAAAAAACTGAATGCCATGCTTGATGACCTTAGGGCGGGGGGAACCTTTCTTGAGAGCCTTGGCCGTCGATTACGCCTTAGACGGGGAGAATTGGCCCTTTTGGAAGCCGCTTCCCGGGCCAGACAACTGCCATGGGTCATGGTCGAAATCGGCGAAAAGAAAATTCGCAATACCATTCGGCGGATTGGTTGGTTTAGCCAAGCCATTCTGATTGGTTGCGTGATTGGCCTGGGGGCTCTTGTTGGCGTGGTTGCCTTTTCCTGGTTCGCTCCCCTTGTTCAACTTATCGAGGTGCTCGCAGAATGAATCGCACCCTGCATTTGGACCGTCCCAAACGATCCGGTTTTACCGTTGCTGAAACTTCCCTTGCTTTGGCGCTTTGCCTGGTCGGATCGGCAGTTGTAGTTAGCCTTGCCCTTGGCGGGATGAAACTTTCCTTGCGCCTTGACGAAGACCGGGTGGCCCGCGAGGAACTCAACAACCTCCAGGAACGGTCCAAGGTGGTTGGAGCCTCAGGCATCAATATGGATTGGGTGAATGCCCAAAAAGCCGGATCAGCTGCCATGGCCCGCCTTGGAAA
The DNA here is from genome assembly GCA_005808665.1 of Planctomycetia bacterium. Classification (GTDB taxonomy): domain Bacteria; phylum Planctomycetota; class Planctomycetia; order Gemmatales; family Gemmataceae; genus SYLG01. The sequence goes on from SYLG01000053.1 coordinate 15,488, forward strand.
AGTTGCCCTCGATGTGAAACTCTCCTTTGTGGATCCCCAAACGGGTAAAACCATTGAGGACAAAGCGGCCAAACCCCATTTCCCGCGCCGGATAGATTCCCTCTTGTCCTGGCAATCCGGTGCACCCCGGGGGCAACTTGCAAAAAAATCAACCGGGGAACCTGTAATTAAGGATCCTGATAATAATCCAGGCGAACATCGCCAGGTGAAAGCATGGTGGATCCTGGCTGCATCGGAAGTGAAACCTGCCAAAGGCACTGGAGGTGGATCATGATCCAAAACAAAAAACGCCAGGGTTTCACCCTGATTGAGTTGCTTTTGGTTATGGGACTTGGGGCGATTGGTCTCGCCATGATTACCGCCTCCATTCACACCCTGCTCAAGCTTCGTTCGGCCGAGGACAAGCGTGATGAAATCGCCAAACAACTCCATGAGGTTGCCTCCCGTTTTCGAAGGGATGCCCATGAAGCTGGCACCATGCCCGAAAAAGTGGAAGGGCTGAGGGCATCTGGTTCCCAAATCCTTTTTACCCAAAAGAACGGTAAAGTGATCGCTTGGAAAAGTGATACCGGCGGGGTTATGCGGGGCGAGCTTGGCCAAGGCAAAATGTTCGTATGGGAAAAACGGTTGGATTTGTTACGGGATCCCAAGGCCACTTTTTCCCAGGAAAAAGGGTTGGCGCGCATGGAAATTTCCGATCGTCCCCGCCAGGTGTACGATCACCAAATTCGCCAAAACATTGAAGCCGCCGTGGGTATTGAAGTCGGAGGCAAACCATGATTACTCCCCTGATTAAACAGGCATCTGCCTCAAAGGGAAGCCTTCCCAAAACGGGGAATCCGGGCCATTGCCCTCCCCGTCGGGGATTTGTTCTGATTGGCGTGGTAGCCCTTTTTGCCGTGCTTGTTTTGTTTATGACCGTACTTGCCCAGATCGAGGCTCATTCCCGCAAAAGGGTCCAGAGCTGGGAATTACAGGAACGGTTGGACCGTCTGGCTTATTCAGCCCTCGAGGTAGCCAAGTTTCGCCTTTTGGAAAAAGCCGGAGCGGATACAGGTTCCCTGGAAACAGGTATGGGCGAAATTGTAGCGACCTGGTCCATTGGCCAGGATCCCAAAGGAGGGTTTATCGTGAGGGGCCATGCCCGAACACCAATCGAGGGTGTGATCAAATCCCAATCCCAAAAAGAAATACGCCTCACCCGTAGCGAGGGGAAGGAAAAAGTGGTGTTGGTGCCAGGCGGATAGGTAAACCAAACCTACCCGTCCTTGGCTTTTTTCGAACCAACCGGGCCAATCGGCTGACTTTTGGAATCCCACCCGAACAGGTGATTTCTGAATTTCAACGGGATTTTACATATGGCTAATGACGGCCGCACCAAACTCGCTGCACTTGATTTCGGTGGCACCATCCATGAGCCTGGCAAAATCATAGGTCACCCGCTTGGCTGAAATAGCCCCATCCATGCCTTTAATGATAAGGTCTGCGGCCTCTGTCCAACCCATATACCGAAGCATCATCTCACCTGACAAAATGACCGAACCTGGATTAACGCGGTCAAGATCGGCGTATTTTGGGGCCGTTCCATGGGTCGCCTCAAAGATCGCATGGCCGGTGTGGTAATTGATGTTGCCTCCAGGTGCGATGCCGATGCCTCCCACCTGAGCCGCAAGGGCATCGGAAAGATAGTCCCCGTTCAGGTTGAGCGTGGCAATAATATCAAAATCTTCGGGCCTGGTAAGGACCTGTTGCAAGGCAATATCGGCGATGGCGTCCTTGACCAGGATTTTGCCGGATTCAAGGGCCGCCTTTTGCTCGGCATTGGCAGCTTCTTCGCCCTTGGCTTTTTTGGTACGCTCCCATTGATGCCAAGTGTAGGTTTGTGCGGGAAATTCCCTTTCGGCAAGGTCATAACCATAGTTTCGGAAGGCACCCTCGGTATATTTCATGATGTTCCCCTTGTGGACAAGGGTCAGCGACTTGCTTTTGTTGGTAATGGCATATTCCAAGGCACTGCGAATGAGCCGTTCCGACCCTTCACGGCTAACGGGTTTGATGCCAATACCTGTGGAATCGGGAAAGCGGATCTTGGCATACTCTTTGGGAAAAGACTCTTTGAGCAGGTTGAGGAATTTGATCCCACATTCACTGCCCGCTTCGAATTCGATCCCTGCGTAAATGTCCTCGGTGTTTTCGCGAAAAATCACCATATCCACCTTGCTTGGGTTTTTCACAGGGCTTGGTACCCCATGGAACCACCGAACGGGCCGCAGGCAAACATAGAGGTCAAGCATCTGCCTCAATGCCACATTCAACGATCGGATGCCGCCGCCAATGGGTGTGGTAAGGGGGCCCTTGATTCCCACCAGAAACTCGCGAAAGGCCTCAATGGTATCTTCAGGCAACCAGCTGTTGAATTGGGTGAAAGCCTTTTCGCCAGCAAACACCTCCATCCACGAGATTTTGCGGGTGCCTCCGTAGGCTTTTTCGACGGCAGTATCAAAAACACGAATGGACGCCCGCCAAATGTCCCGACCGGTGCCGTCACCCTCGATGAAGGGGATAATGGGGTGATTGGGCACATGGATTTTATCCCCGGAAACAGTGATCTTTTCGCCTTGGGGTACTTTCACATTCGCATACGCCATCTGGGTCTTCCTCAAAAAAAATCGGTATGTGCGCCAATGAAGGAACAATTCGATAGTCTAGAAAAACCAAGGTCAAAAGGCAGGAACGAATCAATGAACCCGTGGGACTTATACATTCTTCAAGGAATTCATCAATTTCGCACGGAATTCCTTAATCCAGCTGCAAACCTCCTTACCCATTTGGGGGACAAAGAGGTCTTGATGGTAACCGGAATTCTGGCCCTGTTGGGTTTTCTCCGTTGGGGTAAACGAAAAACAGCACTCGTTTGGGTTTGCTGCCTGGCTTTGGCAATGGGATCAGCCGAAGGGACCAAGCGTCTCGTGAATCGGGACAGGCCTGCCCCGTCCTATGTCAAGGTGATTACTGGGGCCCATCTTCCCCATTCTCCCTCCTTTCCAAGTGGGCACGCCACCATGGCTATGGCGTTTTACCCCATGTTGGCCCTGCTTTGGCCAGGGCCATTTTTGCAAAGGCATCGAAAGGGGTTTGTGGCCTTAGCAATTCTGTTTGGGGTCTTCGTTGGCATGACCCGGCTGTACATTGGGGTTCATTGGCCCAGCGATGTTTTAGTCGGCTGGATGATCGGGATTTTTTGGGCCATCCTCGCATGGAAGATTGACCATTGCTATTGCAGGTCGAAACCCTATTCCAATCTCACCGGGGTGGTTGGGGATAATAGTTAGGTGGTCGAAGGGGCCATTCCAAAAACAATGGGGGATGGCAAGGAGGCAATCCTGAAATGTGCTTTGGTCTCCGAGTGATATTCAAGGAGATTGTATTTGATTTCCCGACGCATTTTGCAAACGCTCAACCCTTGCGGTTGCCCCGGGTTCCAGCCAATTGAGGACCAGGGTAGGAGCCAAACCTCCTACCAACAAAAGGAGGATCAGTCCCCGGGAAGCCATTTTTGCCGATAGGGGAAACGGTTCGGGGTCCAGAGCCTCTGGTGGATTTGTCAACATTTGCCTGGTCCAGGTGATTACGATACCCAAGCCCAAAGCCAAACCTGCGAAATAGCCCAACATGAACAAAGGATGCACTTGGGTAAGGGAAAGTCCTGTCATAAACAAGCCAATAAAAGGGGCTAATCCGGCTAATCCGGACAGAGCCAGTAACCCAACCACAAGGGAGCTAGCCGCACTTGGGCAATTGTGGAATGCCCCCTGAAAAACGGATTGGCCTGGACGCATGAAAAGGAGGCCAACGAGTATCAAACCTACTGCTAAAATCATCCCCCCTCCCAGATAGTCCACGCCCGGGGCAGCCCATAACACCGAATTTCCCAGGTCGTCCCCAGCAACCGCCCCCTGAAGCAGTAATGGAAACAAAGGAATGGGCAAAACAAAAGTCACCGCCTTTCGCATGGAGCGTTGGCGGCTGGCAAAAAACCAAAGGGCGGCCGGACCAATGGTTCCCAAATACAAAAGTGTCGAATGCAGGTTGGTGAGGATAGCAAGTGGGGCCATGGGCAGGGCGACCCGAGCCACCAAATCCCAGGAAAGGGCCATGGTTACCCCTCCCAGCGCAAGTGCGATTGGGGGCGGGGTACCCTCGAAAAGCCTTCGCCACCCCGGTCGAAACGGAGGTAAACCAAAACCAATCCAGGCCGCTCCCAAAAGAAGCCAAAAAGGAAGGGCTTGGCCGCTCCATCCCCCGGGAACCGGTGCCAACGACCGTTTGGCCTTTTCCTGTTCCGCCTGGAGTGCAGCCTGATTTTTTGCAACATCCATCGAATGGGTCATGGGGCGCCTGGCAACCGAACCAATGGGATTCTGGATCTCCTTGATCCAGGCTAGGATGCGATTGGCAGGAAGGCGACCTTGGATATCTCCAATGTCTTTGTGACTCCAATGAAACGCCATTTGGGCCCGTGAAAGCCGGGCCAGGGTGGTAAAATCAAGGCTGTGCATGGGGGTTTCGGGCCACAGGCCCGGTTCATTGGGTGTCCCCTGGGAGAGGGACTCCTCAATGCGGTCGGGGCCAATGACCGGCCGAACATCCCGTTTGAGACTTAATCCCGCCACCAGGGCGATCAGTCCAAGGACAGCGGACGCACTGAATCCCAGCCATTTGAGAATCCCTTTGTCGGGTCCCTGTGTTTCCAACCCAACCCCAAGGGCACAAAGGGCAAGTGCAAGACTCCAAAGACCCCATGCCATCAGGAGGGTGATAAAATCGCCTGCCATGAGACCAAACCCGGCAACCGACTGGATGGAAAGGATTAGGGCCAGGCATGGGTTGTTCAGCCCACCCCTGGCAAAAGCAATCATTCCAGATGCAATAAAAAGAATCGCCAAAGTCATCATCATCCAGAGATTGCCACCGTCAATTGTCCACAAAAGCGATAGGCCAAGATTCTTGACCCAAGGGATTCGAACCACCCAATCGTCCCCTGGCCGTACTGCCGAATCCGGCAACAAATCCAGTCGTTCCATCCTTGCTTCGATCGAACCCAAATCCCGGCTGGAAGCATCGGCCAAAACCCCCCATCGTTCAATGGTGTCATAACGAAATTGGATCTGAATACCGATAAGGATACCAAGGACCAGGGTTTGACCTATGAGGGTGGTCCAGCGGCCCAATTCAGTCCAGTTTTTGGGTAAGAGCATTACGAACAAGGCAAACACCAACGGTGTCACCACAGCTGCGGCCATCCACAGAAAATCCGTCTCGATCATCGATGATCACCCTTTAAACCCAAGCGGGAATTTGCCCTTCGCCTCAAAAAAGACCTAGGCCGGACCACCCCTTGTGGGTTAGGTTAATGGGAATTTGCTTTTGGGTGCAAGGCAAAGGAGCTAAACTTGCCACTTTTTGGAGATTTGGGTGACTAGGGCACTTTGGGAACAACGATGCCTTCTTTCTATTTGTGGTGCCTATGGCTTTCCGGGTCTTGGCCCTGTTCCACGCTTTTGGCCGGGAACCCTCCCTCACGCCCCTTTTTCCCATTTCGATAACGCCCCCACCAAGGGAACTTGCCCGGAGGACACCCTTCGGTCACCGAGGCTAACGGCACTGGAGGCCCTCCTGCTTTGCTCGGCCGAGCCTCTCAGTCCGGAGGCGATTGGGGTCCAACTTGGTGGGGACACCTCAAACATCAAAGACCTGTTGCGTGAACTCCAACAAGCGTTGCACAAAGAGAAGAGTGCATTGACCCTAACCGAATCGGTGGGAGGGTGGAAAATGGTAACCCTACCAGACCTGCATGGTTGGCTAGTCCGGGCGGGACTGGTTTCCGAGGCACCCCTTTTGGCCCAACCTTTGGCGGAAGCCCTTGCGGTGGTGGCGTATCGTCAACCCATCACCCGGGCGGATGTCGATGAAATGCGTGGGGCCCCTTCGACGGACCTGATGAGGCAACTCCTTGATAAACGGCTCATTCGTTTGGCTGGGCGACAAAAAAACCTCGGTCGCCCCCCCATTTACCGTACTACCCGACAATTTTTGGATACCTTTGGTCTGTCTGACCTCGACGAACTCCCCCCGGTTGATGGAATGATTGCAGGTACGGAAACAGAATCGACCTAGGTATAACCTTTTTTCCTTTGGACAATGCATGAAGGTCAAAACCATTCCCGAAGACTTTAGGGTGGATGAGCTCACCGCCCTCCTCCCGGGAAAAGAGGGGGATCACTCCCTTTATCGACTGGAAAAAAACGGCTGGTCAATGGTGGATGTATTGGGGGCAATTCGCCGGATTTGGCGCATCGAACCATGGCGGATAGGTTATGGTGGACTCAAAGACCGCCACGCCATCACCACCCAATTCATCACCATTCAAAAAGGCCCAAGGGCCGGGCTGGAAAATCCCGGGTGGAGGTTAAGGCATCTCGGTTTGGTTGCGGAACCCTTTACCTCGAAACACATCGAGGCCAATCGGTTCCAAATTACCATTCGCAATATGCCCCCAGGGACACAAGACGGGGTCCTTTCCACTCTTGAACAAATTGGCCGGTGGGGACTCCCCAACTATTTTGATGATCAGCGGTTTGGGTCGATTTCAGGCCCCGAGGGTGCATTCATTGCCAAACACCTAGTCAAAGGAGATTTCGAGGGGGCCCTCAAGCTGGCTCTGGGTCAACCCTACTCCCACGACCGCTCCTCCCAGAAAAAGGAAAAGGCGATCCTTAATAGACTTTGGGGCGATTGGGATGCCCTCGTCCGGGATCTTCCCAAAGGCCACGCTCGGAGTCTTTCGGATTATTTGCGCGTCCACCCGGGCGATTTTAAGGGAGCCGTAGCGCGGTTGCGCCCGGAACTCAGGGGCCTTTACCTTTCAGCTTGGCAAAGTGCCCTTTGGAATCGTTCTCTTGCCGCTTGGTACTATGCCAAGGGAAGCGAAGTAACCTTGGTGGATAACACTTCAAAGATTGGCTCGGCGCCTCTGCACATCGACCTTTCCCAAGCGGCCCTTGAAGAATTGAGGACCCTACAGCTCCCCTTGCTATCGGCACGAAGCAAGCCCGAAGAGGTTGAACCGACTCGGTGGTTATGGCAGCCGATTCTTGAGGCCGAGGGCGTTACCCTGGAGGAGCTAAAAGTTCCAGGTTTGCGAGAGTTGTTCTTTTCACGGGGTCTTCGGCCTGCCCTTTTGGAACCAGCCCATCTCAACCATGAATTCCTTGAGGATGAACTCCACAAAGGGAAGCAAAAACTACTGCTTCGGTATGAACTGGGTCGGGGTTCCTATGCGACCATGTTGGTGAAAAGGGTGCAAAGGGGAGTGGAGGCGGCAAATAAAATAGGGTGACCGCAATGAGTTAAAGCAATGGATGGTAAAAAATGTGTGGCTACACTTTGACAATTCAGGATTTGAACCGCAATTATTGGACTGGAGCGAACGATGAATCCTAAACCCATTTCCGAGGCAAATGATCCGGATGCCCGAAATGCACTCGCCGCCTTGCGTCGGGCCGCCTTGAATGCCCACAAATTGGCAGAACGGTACAATACTCCGTTGGTGATTCGACCCAGGGAGACTCCTCGCCTCGGAGACGAACCCAGGAATGATCCCATCAACAAGGGTTAAAAAAGATATTGTTTCTTGCCAATTTGTGATTGGTCCTTTTTTTCTCGAGAAAAAAATAGGGACTATTTCCATTCCCAATAGGGAATTATTGCCGCACTCCATCCAAAGCTTCGGGCCGGTTATTGGTGCCAAACAATTGCACCCTTGTTTGGGAATGGATACCTTTTCACGGATCGTTCCATCACCCATCACCCAAAACCCAAAACCCAAACCAAATCCTAATCCTTGAGTTTTCCCATGACCCGTAAAAGGGGCAAGATTTGGTCACGATTTTCCTTGGGAAGTTCCTGGATTTCTTCTCTGGAAAGGAACCCGTCTTCATTTTTATCGAATTGCCACATTAATGTTTGAAGGATGATTTTACCACGGTTTTTTTTGGCCTCGGCAATCTCTTCCGGAGTTTCCGGAAAAACCGATCCAGGCATCATCGAGCCAATGGGTCCCCCTGGCATTTCCAGGAACTTTTTCATATCCTCCTTTGTTTTGGTAATGACCGAGATCAAACACATCAGCATTTCATCAGTAGTCTCCTCGCCCCAGGTGACAACCTTGGGAGGATGGTTTGGGTTTTTGGGATTGGAGGTTGAGTTATTGTAAATGGCCTTCGTTTTTATAACAGTTCCGGCAGGAAGGTCGATCGGGTCCATATAGAAATAGCTCCCTTGCCAGTTAAAATCCCAATCGCGGATCCAAATAAGGGGAATTTCCTTGCCATTTGGCAATTGGGCAATCACTTTGATTTCCTTGCCCAGAAGGTGCATGTGGGGGGCGATCGAAAGAACTGTTACATCGACCGGAAGTCGGATTGGTTTGGTTTCCACAATATGTTTGCTTTCTCCTGCGGGAATGACAAAATAACGGGGCCGGATTAGGACCGACCCCACATATTGTTCGGGCGGAGTTTTTGCATAATAAAGAGCTAGGCGGCTTTGGTCCGTTTCCGGCTTTCCGGAAGGGTGGTAATGAATCTGAATAACCAAATCGGACTCTTTCTTTATGTAGCGACCGGTTCCCTTGGGCAGCATAGAAGGCCTCGCTCCGGGTGTCCAGGCACCAAGGCTTCCGGTTGGTACGAATCCTGGGCCTCCAAATCTATGGTAGCTTTGGGTCTTTGGGTCCATTATTTTGCGTGCGCTATGGGTGTGATCGAGATACATGATCGAATGGTGGACAACTTTGGCATTTCCCGGCTCAAACTCGTAACCAACCAAAGCCTCATCCTGGGTCAATTCAAGCGGGATCACAAAGTATTGATAAATATCCTTGCCCTCGGCAGGGACATCGAAGGGCTTGGGAATGGTGATGACTTTGTCTGGCTGCCCCAGCTTCCAACCCTTGGCAAAAATGGGTTGGGGTGGCAAGTCCTTCGCATCACCTTCCGGGGCATCCCCGGCAACCCATGCAGCGAAGGTCGCCTTTTCTTTGTCACTTAACCGCATTTCATCCTTGAACGATCCGTGACCAGCTTCCGGTTTCCAGGGAGGCATTTTGTTGGAGGCAACCATGTCCCCGAGGAAATCCGCTCTTCGTGAAACATCCTTGTAGGTTCGGAGCTCAAAGGGCCCTACCGAACCCGTCCGGTGGCAACCGAGGCAATGTTTATAGACGATGGGTGCAACATCTTTTGACCAAGTCGGGGTTTCACCGAGACTCAGGGGCGACAAAGTAAAACCAAGGAGTAGACTAGTCATTGGACCAAAACCTCCCAAAAGGCCACAGATTATCGAATACAGACTCCACAAACTCCATTGTATCCATTTTTGGGAAAGACAAATGAAAATCTACAAAAAAATCCCATTAACGGACCAATCCTTTGCTCCCAAAAAAATAGTGAACCAAAAAATGCCGAATTATCTACAAAAAGCAGGGGGTCAAAAGAGTAAATCCACCAGCTCATGGTGGTAGGTCGTTGCCAAAATGCTGTAGGTGAAGGCCCCTGGGAAGGCGAGTTGGCCCAACCAGTGTTGAAACCAAGCCGGATGGACTTGCCAAAGAGGCGGCTTCCCAAGAAGATTCTGGCACCTAAGCCACAAATGCCAAATTTAACCAATTCGACCTGGTTCAGGCAAAAAACCGACCCGGGTTTGTGCCCATTTGCCATAACTCATTTTGTGGAAAAAATCTCGTTCCCAATCCACCCTTGTTTGGGAATGGATACTTTTCCACGGATCGTTTCATCACCCAAAACCAAAAGCCTCTCCTAATCTTTAAGTTTACCCATAACCCGTAAAAAGAGCATGACCCGGTCACGGTTTTCTTTGGGGAATTCTTGTAATTCTTTCATGGAAAGTAACCCGTCCTCATTTTGATCGTATTCGCTCATAAGAGTTTGAAGGATGATTTTGCTGCGGTTCTTTTTGGCATCCGCAATCTCTTCCGGGGTCTCGGGAACACCCCCTCCACCCAAAATCATGCCAATCATTCCGTTGGGCATGCGAATGATCTTTTTCATGTCCTCCTTGGATTTGGTAATAACCTGGACTCCGCACAGGCACATCTCATCATTGGTCTCTTCGCCCCAAGTCACCACTTTGGGAGGTTGGCTTGGATTTTTGGGATTGGAATCCGAGTTGTTGTAAATGGCCCTCATTTTTAGCACGGTGCCGGCGGGCAAATCAATCGGTTCCTTATAGGAGTAGGTTCCCTGCCAATTAAAATCCCAGTCGCGGATCCAAATCAGGGGAATTACAGGCCCGTTTGGCAAATAGGCATCCACCTTGATTTCCTTGCCTATGAGGTGCATATGGGGGAAGATACCAATAGCAGTCACATCGACAGGAAGAGGGATCGATTTGACCTCAACAGTGTGTTGGCTTTCACCCGCTGGAATGACCAAAGCACGACTGCGAAGTGCGACCGCCCCGACATATTGCTGGGGAGGGGTTTTTGCATAATAAAGGGCCAGTCGGCTTTGGTCTGTTTCGGGCTTTCCAGAAGGGTGGTAATGAATCTGGAGAACCAAATCGGAGTCTTTCTTCATGTAGCGGCCGGTTCCCTTGGGTAGAATGGCTGGCCTCGCTCCAGGTGCCCATGCCCCGAGGCCTCCGGTGGGAACGATGCCTGGTCCTCCAAAACTTTGGTAGCTTTGGGTCTTTGGATCCATTCTCCGGCGACCGTTTTGATTATGATCGAGAAACATGATCGCATGGTGGACAACTTTTGCATTTCCCGGTTCAAAATCGACGGCGATCACCGCTTCATCCTTTGCCAAATCAAGCGGGATCACAAAGCATTGATAGACATCCCTGCCCTCGGCTGGAACATCAAATGGCTTGAGCATAGTGATGACTTTATCAGGCGGCCCCAACTTCCAACCCTTGGAAAAAGTGGGGGGAGGTGGCAAATCCTTTGCATCTCCCTCCGGGGCACCACCAGCTACCCAAGCGGCAACCGTTGCCTTTTCCTTTTCAGTCAACCGCATTTCAGCCTGGAAGGCTCCGTGACCAGCTTCGGGTTTCCATGGAGGCATTTTGTTGGTGGCAACCAGTTCCCCAAGGAATTTCGCCCTCCTGGAAACATCCTTATACCAGAGGAGTTCGAAGGGCCCCACCGAACCAGCCCGGTGGCACCCGAGGCAATGTTTATGGACGATTGGTGCCACATCCTTGGACCATGTGGGTGATTCACAGGGCGTCAAAGTTGCCAAAGTTAAACCAATCAAAATGCCAGGCATCTTACAAATTCTCCCAAATTCTTACTGATTTTCAAAAACAGGCTGCCCAAATCCCATAATGTTCGGTTAAGATAAAAGGTTGATGAAAATCTCCCACAAAGGTTCATTTCCGGGCCACCCCGGTTTCCTCCAAGGGATTATAAACCAGAATATGGCAAAATATCTACCAGGATTGGCAATCAAACTTGGAATTCCTCTCCTTTTGGTGGCAGGCATTTGCCAATATGCCGTGGGAGAAGCGGTCCAACGCAAGCGTGGTGCCTCGGCCAAAATGGAATCCAAGGCGGATCATCCTGCCAAGGATGCTGGCACCAAGGTTAACCCAGCCACCCAAGTCAAAACGAACAAACTGGAGCTTTCCGAACTGGCCCCAGCGAAATACTGGCCCGGGCTTTGCCTTTATCAATATCCCATTTCCTGCAAAAATCCTCAATCCCAAGAGCTTTTCAACCAGGGGCTGGGCTACCTTTATTCCTATGTCTGGATGGAGGCTGCCCGCTCGATGGAAACGGCGACCAAACTGGAACCGGATTGTCCCATGCTTTGGTGGGGTTTGGCTCGTGCATTTCATCATTGGGGAAAAAATGCCCAGGCAAACAAGGCCCTAACCAAGGTCTCTGAAACGCTGGCCAAGGCCAGTGCGAAAGAAAAAATGCTGCTTCGCGCCCTCCTTCAGGAGAAGGGAATGGAGGCGGGGGTAGGGGACCAGGAAGCACGAAAGAGAGTTGCCATTGCCACGCTTGACGAATTGATAGCCGAGTTTCCCGCGGACCAGGAGGCTTGGTGGATGCGTGGCCAGCTTGCCGGGGGTTTCGCCCTATTCGGGGGAACCAAGGCGACGGCTCCGTTTTATCACGCCATCCTCCGGATCAACCCATTGCACCCGGGGGCCAACCATGAATTGACCCATTATTACGAACAAATCCGCCGCCCCGGTTTGGGCTGGCCCTATTCTCAATCCTATCTCGCTTCATCCCCCGGGCTTCCCCATGCCTTTCATATGCAAGCTCACCTGGGTACCCGTATTGGTCGCTGGAACATTACCGGAGACCAATCGTTTCGAGCCATCGAAATCCAGAAGGCCTACCACCGCGAAGTTGGGGTAACCCCATCGGAAGATCACCAATATAATCATCATTTGGAGATCCTTTTTATCTCTCTCACCCATGACGGTCGTTTCCAGGAAGCCCGAACCATTATGGAGGATGCCCGCAAGGCAAAATTCGACCATTTTCTCCCATGGATCCGGTTTGCCATGACGGCCCGTGACTTTGATCTGGCCGCAAGTCTGATCGGGGAAATCCGCAAAAAAGACAAGAATCTTGCCGCCTATGGTGGAGCTTGGCTGGCCCTTGAACAAGACCGCCTTGCCGATGCGACTGCAGAAATTGAGGCCCTTCGTCAGGCCCTTTCAACCAATCCAAAGGATCGGAAATTGGTTTTGTGGTTCAATGAAATGCAAGGATGGCTTTATTGTGCCCAAGGGGATGGTCAACCGGGATTGGAATTGATCCAAAGGACCGTGACCAAAACCAAGGACGATTTTTCCCATCATGCCTGGGGGCTTGGTGCTACCTTGATGGAAAGGTGGGGGCTTTGTGCCCTTGTATCGGGAAAGCCTGCCGTGGCCGAGGAAGCTTTTCTGGAAGCGTTAGCCCACGATTCCGGTTCGGTGGTGGGGGCTGTGGGCCTTGAGGAAATATGCCGAAGGCAGGGCCGGACCGAAGAGATGACCCGTTATGGCAATCTTGCCGAAAAGGCTTGGAAGAAGGCACTGCCAAGCGACCTTTCCCAATTGCGTCGGAAAGTATCAGGGCTCAAACCGGAAGACCGGGCGGGAAAGGAAACCCTTGCGACCGGTGGGTCCGCTCCGGGCGAATAATTCCCCCTTTTTGGATGGCGAATATGTACGGTTATCCCCGGTTTGGGGAAAGGGACAGGCTTTTTGGCATCGGGGCCCTATCCTTCCATGGCACGAATGTCCCCCTTTTCAATTCCCTTGATATTATCCTGAAAAAGCCTTGCCAGTTTGTCCGCATATTCCTGGTAGGACTCCCGGGAATCCCAGGTTTTTTCCGGTTGGAGGATGGTGTCTGGAACCCCGGGACATTCGGTCACCGCACTCAATTGGAATTGGGGATAGGCTTTGGTTTTGGCATTATGAAGCTTTCCTTCGTGGATTGCCCGGAGCATGGCCCTGGTCAGGTCAAGGTGGATCCGTTTGCCAACCCCATAGGGACCACCGGACCAGCCTGTGTTGATTAACCATACCCGGCTTCCATGGATCCTTAGTTTCTCCGCCAAAAGGGATGCGTATTTGCTGGGATGCCAAACTAAAAAGGGACCACCAAAACAGGGTGAAAAGGTCGCTTGGGGTTCTTTGATTCCCATTTCGGTTCCGGCAACTTTCGCCGTATAGCCATTCATGAAATGAAACATGGCCTGTTCTTTGGTTAGTTGACTCAACGGAGGCAAAACCCCAAAAGCATCACAGGTAAGGAAAATAACATCCGTAGGATGTCCCGCAATACAAGGAATCCGGGCATTAGGAATAAATTCGATGGGATAGGCTCCCCGGGTATTCTGGGTGATGGTCGCATCATCAAAATCGACATGATGCGTATTGGGGTCATAGACCACATTTTCCAAAACCGCTCCAAAGCGAAGGGCTTGGAAAATATCCGGTTCCCGTTCCCGTGAAAGGTAGATCGCCTTGGCGTAACAGCCCCCTTCGATATTGAAAACCCCGCGGGTATCCCAGCCATGTTCATCATCACCAATGAGCTGCCTGGTGGGATCCGCCGATAGGGTGGTTTTACCCGTTCCCGAAAGTCCAAATAGCAGCGAAGACTGGCCGGTTTGGGGGTCGGCGGTTGCGGAACAATGCATGGTGAGAATGCCATTTTTCGGACCAAAATAGTTCATCAAAGTGAATACGCCTTTCTTCATTTCTCCTGCATATTCTGTTCCAAGCAGGACCATTTGCCTCGATTCCAGGCAGATGTCCACCGAAGTCTTGGAGGTCATTCCCCTGGTGTGGCGATTGGCCGGAAACTGGCCCGCATTGAAAATGACAAAGTCCGGTTCGCCAAAGTCCGCCAACTGGTCTTCATTGGGTCGTATGAGCATATTGTGCATAAAAAGCGCATGATAAGGGCGTGAACAGATCACCCGGATTTTCAAACGCGACAACGGGTCCCAGCCCGCATATCCATCAATCACATAAAGGCATTGCCTGGTATTGAGGTAGTCGGTTGCCCGCTCAAGGTTGGTTTCGAAAACATCCCGTTCAATCGGGATGTTTACCGGCCCCCACCACACATCCATTTCTGAAGCTGGATCCTTGATCAGCCTTTTGTCCGCCGGACTGCGCCCGGTCTTCTCCCCGGAAAAGGCTATGAGGGCACCCATGTCCGAAATGACCGAATCCGGCTCCACCACAAGGGCTTCCCTATAAAGCTTTACCGGGGCAATGTTTCGCCTGATGTCTTTTACGGAAATGTGGTACTTGGCCAGGTTAATGGTCTTCATGGCAAAGGTAACTTTCAATCACAAGTGGCAAACAGTCCTTCGACTATTGTAGCTGGTCCCCCTCAAAACAAGCCCCTCATTGGGTAAACCGTTCCTGTCGCCGGACTATTCCCGCACGACAAAAACCTTTGAAAGCGCCTCGATCAAGGCACCCTCCTGCTTGAAAAACACTGTCCTTGGGTCGATCACAATTTTGCCTTGGTCAATTCGGGCCACCACTGAAGGATTTCCTGTTCGTAACTTCTTGGCCACATCATCGGCCCTAAGCTTTAACGAATGGGCTTTGGGATCAATCCGAATGGTCCAGGTCGGGATCCGTTCGTCAGGTAGTGTTCCTCCCCCCACATATGCGACATCGGGGCCAGCCACCGCGTCGATTCCGGTTTCTGTCAAAAGGCAAGCCATTGCCTTGGCCCGTTTTTCAAGATCGCCAACAGGCGTCGAAAGCATGGCTAAAACAGGAATCTCCCTTCTGGCCCGGACTGGATCCAAGTGAATGCGCAAGGTTTCCTCAAGAGAGGCCAGCGTCATCTTGTCGCAACGAAACGCCCGCATTAAAGGATCTTTTTCTAGTTTTTCAATCCAGGTCCGATGTCCGGCAATGAGTCCCGCCTGGGGACCACCCAAAAGCTTGTCCCCACTAAAAAGGGTGACTGCGGCTCCCAGGCGAATGGCCTCCTGCGGGATCGGCTCACCCTTAAGTCCATAAGGCGACGGATCATGAATCGCCCCACTTCCGGCATCGTCAATCACCGGTAAATTATACTTTTGGCCTAATTCCACCAATTCCGCCAAGCTGGCTTCCTTGGTAAAACCCACCACCTTGTAATTCGAGGTGTGTACCCTCATCAGGGCACCGGTGTTTGGACCGATAGCCTTTTCATAATCTCCAATCCGGGTAATGTTGGTGGTTCCGACCTCCCTTAACAGGGCACCCGATGCAGCCATAATTTCGGGAATTCGAAAGCTGCCGCCAATTTCGATGAGCTGACCACGGCTTACGATTACCTCTTTACCCTGGGCCAACACCCGTAGAGTCAAGATGGTGGCAGCGGCACAATTGTTGACCACGGTAGCCGACTGGGCCCCGGTGAGCCGGGTGAGCAGTTTTCGAAGGGGAGTTTGCCGTGAGGATCGCTTCCCCGATTCAAGGTCCATTTCGAGGTTCAGGTACCTTCGGCCAGCATAATAGGCCGCTTTTGCAGCAGCTTTTGCCAAAGGCGATCGACCAAGGTTTGTATGCAGGATGATACCCGTAGCGTTAATAACGGTACGGATAAGGGGTATTTCACTCCGGGTCAAATGCCAAACCACCAAATCTGTGGCGGCCTCTATCGTAATCTCCTTTCGAGATCCATCAACAAGCTCTTGGCGCAAGTTTTCCACCACAAGACGAACTCCCTCGGCAACCACCTGGTGGCCAAGGGTTTCAATCAATCGGGCCACACCCGGTTCCGCCAGCAACCTGTGAACCGGCGGCAACATCCGTAACGCAGACATGTTATGTCCCCTGATCTGGATGTAATGAATCCGTAAATAGCAACCTGGAATCTCCAAGGCGGCGGGTCAGGCGGATGGCATCAAGATGTTCGCAAATGGGAACGGCAAATTTTCTTGTGGTTCCCAAAAGGTCGCGAATCTCCGCAACCGTCATTCCGGGTTCACCCCGCCTGTGTCGACCTGTTAGCGCCTCGGAGACACATTTCCGCATCTGTTCCGCCACCTCTGCGTGAAGCCAGATTCCCTCGCCAACCTTAACCAACTCATCTTCCATTTCACAAACCGAATAGAGATCGGCAAGGCTTGCGGCATGCCCCCCCGCCAAAGCGATGAAATTGGAGGGGTCGGGCGGTTGAAACCTGGCAAGTCGGTATGCCTCCACCAATTTGTCCTTCAGTTTGCGGAGGTTGTTGCTCAGCTTGGGTTTGAAATCCGCCCTGCCGATCCGCTTCCGATTACCCGCCAAAGCCTTTCGCTCAATCATGGAATCCACCACCCGCCGCACAAGGTCATCGGACCTGAGCCAGGAAAGCTGGGCTTCGACATGACCCCTTTCGTGGGTCGACATCAAGGGAAACTGGTCGTGCAACCGACCCAGGGTGGCGAGGATTTTTTCCTCAATGGCCAGGATCGGTCCAGCCGGCAAAAGTTTACGGGTGGTACCGGTGGCGGATTCGACAAGTTCACCCCTGGCTTTGAGAGCCTGTATTGTGGGTTCGACCTCGTCCAGGGCAAGGTCGGCATCCCTTGCCAAGCTCTGGGGGTCTGTCCCTTCCAATCCTGCAAACCAAAGGGCCGTGGAAGTTCGAACGAAGGGATCCTTGCTTTCAAGACGCTCCACCTGAACCAACAACTCAAGGTGCCTGCGGCGGATGCGCTTGGCCATCGACTGGAGGACACAACCGCCGCCAAGCGTATGGGCGGCCTGGGCATCCCGAAGGACAAACGGTTGACCCCGGGAAGCCATTACCGGCTCCTCAAGCAAGATCTGGGCCAAGGCCGATTGTCCCGGTTCAATCCGGTCGGCATCGAGAATCGAGATCGTGCCCATCACCTCGGATGTGCCCAAATGAATTCGGGCATTAAGACGATGTTTAATGGGTTTGGTAATCGCCCCAAGGGCCTGCAACCGAACGGTAAGCAATCGACTTCCAAGGAGAAAACCCGGGGCACAAATTTCCTGTCCGCGGGCAAGCTCCTCGTGTTTGACTCCGGCCAGGTTTACAGCCGCCCGCATCCCGATGCGGACTTCATCCACCGGCTTGTCATGGTGATGCAAGGCCCGTACCCGGACCTTTTCTCCTTTGGGCAACCACTCGATCTCATCACCGACCTTGAGGCTTCCCCCTGTTACCGATCCGGTAACCACTGCACCATGGCCCTGAACGACAAAGGCACGGTCAATTCCCATCCGAAAATAGCCGCGATCGTGGGCCTTTTTAGCTTTGCCACATTCACGAGCTATCGCTTGTTTAAGTTCTTCCAGACCCAGACCCGTATGGGCCGAGGTGGCAATGATGGCAGATTCTTCGAGAAAACTGCCCATGACCATTTCGCGAACCTCCAATTCAACCACTTCAAGCGTCGTGGAATCGACTTGGTCCGCCTTGGTCAAAGCAATGACCCCATGGCGAATTCCCAACAGTTTGAGAATCTCGAAATGCTCCCGGGTTTGAGGCATGATCGAATCATCTGCGGCAATAATCACAAGGGCGATGTCTATGCCCGTAGCTCCGGCCAACATATTGCGAATGAAGCGTTCGTGGCCCGGCACATCGACTATGCCAATGCGAAAGCCAGGGAGTTCGAGATGGGCAAACCCAATGTCAATGGTGATGCCACGGGCTTTCTCCTCGGGCAGTCGGTCACAGTCCTTGCCGGTGAGTGCCTTGACCAAAGAGGTCTTGCCATGGTCAATATGGCCTGCAGTGCCAAGGATGAATTCGCGCGTCATAAGCCTTTGTGGGGGGCGGGTGAAATTATGTTGCCCGGGAATACCAGGCGGCTTACCCCTCCAGGTAATTTAGAACCTACGGGGCAATGGGAAAATAGAGAATCGTTGACCTGGAAATGCTCCCCAGATCCAATCGGCCTGCATGGTCCATGAGCCAATGGAAACCGTTTTTTCACCCATATTCCATTTGGTTTCCTAGGAAAGCCATGGAGGCAAGGGGCTATTTCGCCCCAAACCATGAAGCGATCCCGCTCAAATTGGAACATAGGCAATGTCTTACCCGGATCGACTGATCATTGGTGTTACCGGCGCAACCGGGTTGGTTTATGCCATCAGGTTGCTTGACTTGTTGCAAGACAAAACGATTGAAACCCACTTGATTGTTTCCAAAGCGGCGGAATTAACACTGCACCATGAACTCCCTGGCTGCAAAGTCAAAGACCTTACCAGTCGGGCCAAGGTGGTGCATCCTATCAACGATTTGGCGGCGGGCCCGGCGAGCGGATCGTTTCGGACGAGAGGAATGGTGATCCTCCCCTGCTCGATGAAAACCCTGGCCGAGGTTGCCACAGGATTGAGCTCTACCCTGTTGACGCGGGCAGCAGATGTTACTCTCAAGGAACGAAGGCGGTTGGTGTTGGTACCCAGGGAGACTCCATTAAACCTGATTCACCTAAGGAACATGACATCGGTGACCGAGGCGGGAGGAATCATTTTCCCACCGGTTCCCGCCTTTTACACCCATCCCAAAAGCGTGGAGGATTTGGTGACGGACACGGCCGCAAGAGTGTTGGACCTATTTGACATCGAGGTTCCCCAATTACGCCGTTGGGGGGAATAAAGGGGTATCCTTGGGCCGGCTGCAATCATTCGCCTAGGAATGGGCAAACGGGCAAGGCCTTCCAGCCTCTTGAATCGTTTGACAAACAAAATCGATTCCAATAGGCTTTCTGGAACCCGTGAACGGGTCCAAACCATCGTTAAGGGGGGCTTAAGCCCTCTATTCCTCAGGTGGCCAGGGATCCCTTGCGTTTGATTTAATCCTGCCTCCCAAACATCTGCCTTCCAATTTGGATTCCCTCTAGCGAGGTACGCTCTCCATGATGTTCGAAATGGTTGCCTTTTGTGTTTTATGTCAAGGTCCATGGCCCCAATTCCGAGGTCCAAACGCCGATGGCCATGTTGTTGGCAAACCAACCCCCAGGCAATGGTCGGACTCAAAAAATGTTGCCTGGAAAGCGAATCTTCCGGGCCTGGGTTGGTCCTCCCCCGTTCTTGGCGGGGGCAAGGTTTTCCTGACGACCGCCGTCCCCCAAGGAGCAGGATTGTCCCTTCGGGCCATGGCATTGGACTCTTCGACGGGCAAGGTCGTTTGGGACCGGGAAGTCAAACAGGTTCCCAAGGCACCCTCCATCCATGTGAAAAACAGCCACGCCAGTCCCACACCCATTCTTTCCAATGGGGCTGTGTTTGTGCATTTTGGTGCTCTTGGCACCGCAAGGTTATCCCAGGAGGATGGCACCATTACCTGGCTTTGCAACGAGCTTGATTATCCACCCCTTCATGGTTGTGGCGGTTCACCCTACCTTCATGATGGCAAGCTCATCATTGTTTGTGATGGAAGCAAAAATCCCTTTGTAGTGGCGGTGGATGCCGATTTCGGCAAGGTCGCCTGGAAAAAAAACCGTTCCGTGGAAGCCCGGATCAGTCACTCGTTTGTGACCCCGACAGTTGCCATGGTGGATGGCAAGGCCCAGGTAATGGCTCCTGGACCCGATCATTTTGCGGCATATGATTTGGCTAGCGGCAAGGAACTTTGGCGGGTAAAGGCCCCAGGTTGGTCGGTCGTTCCCCAGCCTACCGTGGCTCATGGGCTTGTCATTTACAATCACGATTATGATAACCCCGAGCTGATCGCCATAAAATTGGGTGGCACAGGGGATGTCACGGATTCCCATATCGCCTGGAGGCTTAAACGCGGGGCACCAAGCACACCAACTCCCCTCCTGATAGGGGAAGAACTTTACTTTGTTTCGGACAAAGGCATAGCCTCCTGCGTGAATGCGAAAACCGGGGAGGGCTACTGGATGGAACGATTGGAGGGGAGTTACTCGGCTTCGCCGATTCATGTGAATGGCAACATCCTTTTCCTGAATGAAAACGGAGGGGCTTCCTGGGTGAAACCGGGGAAACAATTCCAGGTGATAGGCAAAAATCAGGTTACCGGCCGCACTTTGGCAACCCCAGCTTTTGCAGACGGAGCCATGTATTTGCGAACCGATGAAACCCTTTTCAAGTTTGAGGAAAAATAGGCATTTCATTGGAAATCAATCCTTTGCGTGGCCGGGCATCCAATTAAGGCAAGCGATATTTCCTCCATGGAATGAACACCAGGGACGATTGGGATAGAATGAATGCTGAAAAAACCTTCTCCACGAGCCACTATTCATGTACCGCATCTTTGATGATGGCGCCTCCTCTCCAACGGCCATGAACCGGCGGGTTTGGTTGGGTGTGGGTGGGATAGGCCTGGGCGGATTGTCTTTGGCTGGCCTGTTGGCCAATAAGGCCCGAGGGACCACCTTGCCCAAGGGAAAAGCAAAATCGGTCATCCTTTTTGGGTTGCTAGGCGGTCCTCCCCAACACGATACCTGGGACCCCAAGGCCAACGCACCCTCCGAAATCCGGGGACCGTTCGGCACCCTTGCCACCCGAACACCCGGTTTTCGGGTGGGGGAATTGATGCCCCGTACCGCCCAACTCACCGACAAGGTGGCTGTGCTTCGTGCCGTTGTTACCAACGACAACGCCCATAGTTCAAGCGGTTATCAGATGTTGACAGGGATTCCCCATGCACCCCTCAATCAGGAAGGATCGCCCCCCAAGGCACCCAATAACTGGCCTTCGATGGGGGGATTGTTAAGAAAATTGCGGCCTGAAGGGAACGGAATCCCCTCCGCCATAACCCTGCCCGAACACCTTTGGAACGATGGCAATTTTCCCTGGCCAGGCCAGGATGCCGGGTTTCTTGGGGCACGCTACAACCCCTGGCTGATTCATTGTGATCCCTCCGACCAGGCATTTCAGGTGCCCGCCCTTCGCTTGCCGGGCGAGGTCCCTTCCCTTCGTTTCAACGAAAGGCGATCCCTTTTAGAGCAAATCAATCAATCCTTTGACAACAGGAATCGGGCAGGGGGGGCGGATGCCTTTTCCCAACATGCGCAAAAAGCCACTGAACTCCTGCATTCGGCCCAGGCAAGGCGGGCTTTTGACCTTGGTAGTGAATCCATCACCATTCGTGAACGATATGGCAAGAGCCGATTCGCCCAGTCGTGCCTTTTGGCCAGGCGCCTGGTCGAGGCCGGAGTAGGATTGGTCCAGGTGAATTGGACCCGGATCAAGGATCAACCCAACCAGGGTGGGTGGGATACCCATTCCAAACACAATGAATCGCTTCGGTCCTTGCTCATGCCTATGATGGATCAAGCCTTTTCAGCCCTGATCGAAGACCTTGAAGTTCGCGGCCTTTTGGAAGAAACACTTGTGGTTTGGTTTGGGGAGTTTGGCCGTACTCCGAAATTCAATGCGGATGGAGGCCGGGACCATTGGGGCAGCTGTTTTTCCCTGGCGTTGGCGGGGGGAGGCATCCAAGGCGGGGTGGTTCATGGAGCCTCCGATAAACATGCGGCCTATCCCATGGAGGGAAAGGTGGAGCCTGCGGACCTGATTGCCACGATCTTTCATTGTTTGGGTTATGTTCCCGACACGGAAATCCGGGATGCCCTGGACCGTCCCATTCCCCTAAGCAGGGGCCGGGTGATTCACGCCCTTTTGTAAAATGCAAGTTTCCATGAAAAAGAGGTTTGACCAAGAGGGCTCCATCCTGATCCGGTGCTTAAAAGGCTTCGTCGGAAAATGGTTTCGCTTTCAGGGTTTGAGGTTTCGCTTGGGGGCGCATTGACTCAAGGATTTGGTTCCTCAAATCGAACCTTTGGCATTTGCGTTTCAGGCTCTAAACCAAGCTGAGGCGGGGCCCTTTCCAATAACGCCACTTGCCGGTCTTATTCGTAAACATACCCTTGCGGACGGGAAAAATGAAACCGTTACTGGCGACCGTTTTCTTTGTCGGTGTGCTTTCGTCCGAGGCAACGGCCGAGGCAAAGGAACCCCCTTTCCGACCCAATGTCCTCTTCCTTTTTGGCGATGATCAAAGAGCGGATACCATCAGGGCCCTGGGCAATCCGGGGATTCAGACTCCCCATTTGGACAGCTTGGTGAAATGGGGTGTCTCCTTTCGCCGGGCCTATATGCAAGGCGGCCTCCATGGGGCGACCTGTGTTCCCTCACGGGCCATGCTCTTATCCGGGAAGTACCTGTGGCGGGTGGATGAACGCCTCCTCAAGGATACCACCTGGCCGGCCGCATTTGGCCAATCGGGTTACACCACCTTTGTGAGTGGAAAATGGCACAATGGTCCAGCGGCAATACCCAAAAGCTTTCACATGGCCCGAAAAATGTTTATGGGGGGAATGGTCAACCCCCTTCAGGCACCCCTGGCGGACATGGTGGAGGGTAAAATGGAAAAGCCTGTCCTTGCCCCAAAGCACAGTTGTGAAATGTTTGCGGATGAAGCCATTGGGTTCCTGACCCATCAAAAAATAGGCACGCCGTTTTTTTGCTTTGTACCTTTTAATGCTCCCCACGACCCCCATACCGTGCCACCCGATTTTGCCGTTCAATATGATCCCTCAAAGATTTCATTGCCCGGCAATTACCTTCCTCAACACCCTTTTGACAATGGCGAAATGGCGGTTCGGGACGAGGCATTGCTCCCGTGGCCACGAAGCCCGGGGGCCGTTCGGCAAATCCTCGCTGATTATTATCGCTATGTCAGTTATCTCGATCATCAGGTGGGCAGGATCCTGGCGGCATTGGAGAAGTCTCCCCACGCCAACACTACCATTATTGTTTTTGCGGCCGATTCAGGCGTCGCCCGGGGAAGCCATGGCCTGGTTGGCAAACAAAATGTGTATGAACATTCGGTCCGGGTTCCGTTGATTGTTTGCGGGCCGGGTATACCCTCTGATTGTCGCACCGATGCCCTGTGCTACCTGCTGGACCTGATGCCTACCTTGGGGGTTCTTTGCGGGGTACCCGGACCAAAATCAAGTGAGGGTCGGGAGTTTACAAAAGTGTTAAAAGACCCAACCCAAAACGCCCGGAGTCAATTGCTGTTTGGCTATCGGGATGTGGAGAGGGCTATTACGGATAATAGGTGGAAATTAATCCGCTATCCCAAGGTGGATAAAACGCAGTTGTTTGATTTGCAAAGCGATCCCCATGAAGTCACCAATTTGGCCAGGAAGCCAGGGGAAGTGGCCCGGGTGGCCTCTCTCCTTTCGATGATGGCCAGTTTACAAAAAGAATGCGGTGACCAACAACCTCTGTTTGTGGCGAACCCCAAACCGGGAAATTGGAATCCTCCCGCGCAAGGAGGCTTGAAGAAAATGAAAAAAGATGGGAATTGATGGGGAGCATGTAGCCGAATCCCGGTTTCGCCGAGAGGGCTTCCAATACCCTTATTTCCCCGGCCCGGGGAGCATCTCCTTTGCGATAGTAGGAGGCACCTCAGCTTTTGCCTCTGGCAAGAATTGACGAAGGGGTGTGTTTTTGTTGCTGATCGTGCCCCCTGTTGCAAGGACAAAGCGGTTGTTCAAAAGATACGCATCGATGGTGAGGGCTGGGTTTGCATCCGCCGTGAAACGGGCTTTGGTAACCGGTGCCCAGCCAGCGTTGATCCTGGACTCGAGGAGCCAGCCGTTGCCATAACTGGCTTGTCGGGTGAGCTTGGCGGAGGCGCCGTCCCGTTTAAAATCTTCGACGAAGGAGTAGAAACCGGACATGGTTTTCCCTCCGGTGATGGTGGAAAAACCCACCATGTGAAACCAATCGGGCTCCTTGGGGTCTTTGATCCAACCATGGTATTCCGTGCGGGAGCCATTGGGTTTGGCGGTGACCAGAAAGCCATAAGTTTTCCCAATTTGCCAATCGAGATTATGAAACGATTGGCCCCCCGTGCCTTCGCCCCCAAAGCGACCGATGCGAACCTCTTTTCCCTGGTGGAGTAATTTCACCCGTTGTTCATCGGGTACCGCCTTGGGATCGTTCTGTTTTTCATCGTCCCAGACCGAAAAAAGGGCCAAATGCTTCTTGTTGCCCAGTTCCTGAATACCAAAGTAACCCTTGTTCCAACCAATCGCACAAAAGTAGGTTCCCGGGGCCGACTGTTGGATGGTGACCTCATTGTAAAAGGCGATGGCATCCTGCCCTGGGTAGGCAAGGTGGACCGAACGACAAGCTTTTCCTTTTAGGGATTCATCGGCGGGGAGTAGGGCCAAAAGGGAAAAAAGGAAGACCATCATGTCGGGGTTTTTCCGTAGCGGTTGGAGAGTTTTTCAATGTTCATGTGAGCAACCTGGGAGAGGGGTACTTGCAATTCACGGGCCAGGGCAGCACAGTACCAAAGGACATCGCCAAGTTCGTCAAGGATTTTGGCTTTTCGGTCCAAAGTGAGGCTACCGGCATCATCCCGGATGATTTTTTTGAGTTGATTGGCGACCTCACCAGCCTCTCCTGCAAGGCCAAGGCCGACATAGCCTAAGGCGGTTTCCCTTGGATAAGTGGCAAACGAGGCGGATTGACGCTGGTATTCGTCCATGGCATTGGTGTTCATTGGGGTATTGTCAGAGAAAAAAATCAGGGGGCCAGTTGAAATGGGGAAGGCAGTTTGGGGAATAGGGATATAGCATGGTATTACCATTTCGAATTCATCATCGATGGGTTGGTCCCATTGGGAAGAATTGTTTCAAATGAGCAGTACGAAGAAAAAGCCCAAAAAGCCCAAAAAAAACCGGGAGCATCAAAACCTTGAAAACGAAGGGCCAAACCAAAATCAGGAATAAGAAACGCCCCAGTCCGAAGGGGACCAACTTCTCATGAAAATCCTTTTCAAAAAAGGTGGACTCCCATTCGCCAACGATTAAGCGGGGGACCACCCCCCCTTCCAAATGGGTGGTTTAACTAACCCTTCCCTGACCCTTTTTTGGAGCCTTTCATGTTCAAGTTTCTTCATGCCGCTGACCTGCACATGGATAGCCCGCTCAAGGGTTTGTCTGAATTGGATCCTACCTTGGCGGGACAGGTTCGCATTGCCAGTCGCAAGGCCTTTGAAAAGTTGATCCAGCTTGCCAAGGACGAAAAGGTGGACTTCGTGCTCTTGGCCGGGGATATACTTGATGGCGAAATCAGGGATCAGGGCACGATCCAGTTTCTGTTGAGTCGGCTGGGGGATTTGGCCCAGACAACGCCGGTGTTTGTCATTCGTGGCAATCATGACGCCCTGAACCACCTTGGGGCAACCTTGGCTTGGCCGAAAAATGTCCATCAATTTGGAGGGGACAAACCGACTACCCAATGGTTGAGGCATTTGCGGGTGGCGATCCATGGGCAAAGTTTTGCAAGTAGGGGGGTGGAAGAAAATTTGGCGGCCAATTATCCTGAACCTGAGGCTGGCTTCTTTAACATTGGAATGTTACACACATCCCTTTCAGGGGCGGAAGGGCATGACACTTATGCTCCTGTATCCCCGGAACAACTTCAGCAAAAAAAATACGATTATTGGGCCTTGGGACATATCCATAAGCGGTCGATGGTTCGTGAAGGCGATCCATGGATTGTATTTCCAGGGAATATTCAAGGGCGTTCCATACGGGAAACCGGCCCCCGGGGATGTGCCCTGGTTAGGGTGGATGATTCCTTTAGGACCAAGGTAGAGTTTGTCGATCTGGATTGTGTCCGGTTTGAGGAATTGGTGGTGGATTTAACGGGAATGGACCTTCCCGAGGATCTGGAGGGCCGCATAAGGGCAGCGGGGGAACAGTTGTTCAGCCCTGGGGTAACCGGGGTTCGGGTCCGGTTGGTTGGGGAAACCCAATTCGCCGGAGAGATTACTGCAAATCGTCGATTGAACCAGGAGGTACGGCAGATCCTTTCCGGCATGGGAAGGGGATTGGTCCTTGAAAAACTCAAGTTGGAATGCGTCTTGCCCACGAAGGGAGCCTCGCTATCGGAAGAAGATTCTTCCCAGGTGGAGGATGTAATCAAGGATTGGATTTCGGATCCGGATTCCTTGGACACTTTATTGGCCCAGGATCCTGAATATCAGGATCTGGGCAAAAAACTCGCAAAAATCCTGTCCCCTTCCGGGGTGGATGAAATGTTGGATCCCGGCGAGTTTATCAAAGGATTGGAACACCATCTCAAAACCCTATCCGAACCGGTTTAACGAAATATTCCCCATAATGGTTGGGCAAATCAGGAGATCGCCATGCGGTTTGAATCGATTCGTTTTGAAAGGGTAGGCCCGTTTGAGGATACCCAGATCCGGTTTAACCCCAACGCCCAATTGCACCTGGTGCATGGGCCCAATGAGGCGGGGAAAAGCTCGGCCCTGAAGCAGATCCTTGCGTTCCTGTTTGGATTTGAGGGCCAAAGCAAGGACGATTTCCTCCACGATTACAGACATCATCGGGTCCACGCAAATTTTGTTTCCCAGTCCAAACAAAAGCAGGCGGCAATCAGGAAAAGGGGCCACAAGGAGACACTTTCCGGGGCCAACGAACAGGATCTGCATCCTTCGATTCTGTCGCAAGGCGATTATGACAAGCTCTTTGCCATCGACAGGATCAGGTTGGAGAATGGTTCGCATGAGCTTTTTTCGGGTACATCAGAGCTAAATGCGGTTCTCTTTGAAGCCATGACCGGTATGCCCTCGGTGAGTGAGGTTCGTAAAAGGCTCAATGCCAACAAGGCTGAACTACTAAAGCCCCGTGCGGGACGCGTTGGGGAACTGATCACAAAAATCCAGGATGCCACAAATTGTGAGAAAGAGGAGCTGAAAAGGGTAGCAAATTCTGCGGATCAGGCCAAAGAATACCGGATGACCGTGGAGACGCTTGCCAAGGTGGAGGAAGAATTGATCCTCAACCGGAAAGAAATAAAAGGATTGGAAAGGCTTCTCCGGGGCAAGGGTTTGTTGACGGATTTACAACAAAAGGAAGGGGAATTATTGCAAATTGGTCCTCTACCATCATTGACTTCCCATTTTGAAAGGGAATGGGAAAAGGCCCGTCTTGAACGCACCAAATGGGAGGGATCATTTTCTTCCTTGGAGGAAACGCTCAAGCGCCTGGCGAATCAGCTTGAGGATGTGGAGAAACCAAGGTTGGAAATCGGCCAGTTAACCCAAATAGACAACCTGGTCGCCTTGAAAGCCCATGTGGAAAGTGCTTTTCTTGATCGGCCCCTATTTGTCGATCAGAGCAATCATTTGCGCTCGCATATCAAAACATGGGTGGCGGAATGGTTCCCCTCCAGAGTGAATCAGGAGTTGTTGGCGTGGCTTCCCGAGGAGAGGATTTGCGATCAGATCCATGATGCTGCCACTCAATGGGAAAATGCCGCGTCTGGCCATTCTGTTGCAAAGGATAGCCTTGAGGAAAGCCAGCAGATTCTGGCTGAACTGGCGCAAAAGGTTGACAATTTGGAAACCTTGGAGGACCAAGGTCTCTTGAAATCAGTGCTGGAGGAGCTTTCCCAACTGGGCTACACAGACCAGTCCCTCAATAAAATGGAAACGAAATTAAACACCGGGTTTGAGGATTTGTTGGCACGGGGCAATCGGTTGGTCCCACCGGTAACCGGTGTCATTGCCCTGGAATCCATTGCTTGTCCCACCGTGGCGGAAATCCAGGGATTGGTTGGCCAATGGAGAAGTTTGGAGGAGGCGGAAGGAAATTGCTCCCACGCCCTGACCTCCTGCAAAAATGATTTGACTGTCAAACAAAAAGAACTGGAGCGTTTGCAGGCCGGGATCAGTGCCGGGGCCAATCGTGAGGAATACGAAAGGACAAAGGGCCTTCGGGATCAAACCTGGGACTGGATTCGTGGCGAACGAAAGGGGATCCCCTCACAAAAGGAAGCGGTTCGCAAACTGACCGAATCGGCAGGGGTTGGCTTTGACCTGGATGAGACGATGACCGGTCTGATCGTGAAGGTAGACCAACAGGCAAATGCACTCCTTTTACACTCGGATTTGGTGTCTAAATGCGAATTGTTGGCCGGTGAAATTGCAAAAGGGGAACAAACCCTGAGGGACTGGGAAGCCGATGCGGCCCAACATACAGCCAAAAGGGAGGCCTTGCACGGCGATTTCATTCAAAGATGGGAATCATGGCATGCCGGGCCAACCGTTATCCGGGACATTCATGGCCTTGGAGAGTGGTTTCAGAAAGTGGCTGCATTGCAAAAGGAACTAAAGGAGTATCGGGACCTACGCCAGGAGCATGATGCCAAGGTTTCGGAATTTGCTGAACTTGGAAAGCGATTGTCGGAGGCTCTTGGGGAGACTGGCACGATTCAAATCCTTCGGCAAAAAGCAAAAACCAAAATTGACAATCGTGGGCAGCAGGAGGTGGAACGAACCAAATGGATGGCAAGTCGGGATACACAATTGAAAACCACCACAAAAGCACAGAGGCAACTGGAAAAATACCTCGGACAACTACGAATTGCCCAGGAAAAATGGGAAAACCTTGTTGGCCCTTTGGGGGATCCGATTCACGAAGGGGAGAGAACCGGACTGGCAGGTTGGTTCAAAAAAATCCGTTCGGAAGAAAAGGAAATCAAGGGTTTCCTGGATCGGATTGCCAGCATGACACAAATGCTGGACGCTTTCCTTGCCAGCTTGGCAGAGGCAACCCAAACTTTGGGCGTAGGAGCAGGGCCATGGGATAAGGCCACTTGGCAGGGAGCATTACAAATCCTCCAACAATTGGCTACCGAGGATCGGGAAAAAAGTACCACACTAAAGGCGATTACGGCAGAATGGATGCAGGCCAAAGTTCGGTTTGACCAAACCACCATTCAACGAGACCAAAGTCATTCCGTTTTTGCAGGGTTATTTCAACAAACCCAATGTGACCAAGAGAAAGAAGTACCGGATTTGGTGGAGCGTATCAAAAAGAAAACGCGCCTTGAACAGGAAATCGATAGGAAAAGGTCGCAATTGGCTCAGGATATGAAAGTGTCGGTGAAGGAATACCAGGCGGAAATGGGCGATAAAAAAGGTCAGGAAATGGAGGATGCCATTGACGATCTTGAAAGGCAATTCCAGGGGTTGGACGCCAAGGCCAAGGATCTCCGATCGAAAAGGCAAAGTATGGAGGCAATTCATACGGAATTGGGCAGTTCGGAAAAGGCTGCGGAGGCCCGCCAACAAATCGAAGACTTGAAGGTTCAACTTGAAAGAGCTGTGGGTGAATGGAAACTCAATCATCTTTCGCTTTTGTGTTTGAAACAGGCCATTGAAAGGAACCGTAGGCTGGGATCGCAAACCCCATTGGCGCGGGCAGCCCAGTTTTTCAAATCGATGACCAAGGGGCGGTTTGAAGATATCGACTTTGACGAAGATGGGGGGAAAGTGAACTTGAAGGTTCGCAGGGCCAAAACGGACCAACCCATGGGGATAACCGCCGTGGAAGGAAACGGTCTCAGCGAGGGGACCGCTTGTCAGCTGTGGCTGTCCTTAAGGTTGGCGGGGATTGAGGCCAGGGTGGACCAAATGCTAAAGGAAGGCCTTCCCCCCATGCCCGTTGTCCTTGATGATGTGTTGGTGTCTTTCGATGAGGAACGGACCACTGCCGCTTTGGAGGTTTTGGCTAAAATCGGCCAAAAAACCCAGGTAATCCTGTTTTCCCACCACCAATTTGTCAGCGATTTGGCGGAAAAAACCTTGGGTGACCGAGCCGATTTGATTGCATTGACCCGGACCTAAACGGGTCCCTTTTATCGATGGGGTCCCCAAATCCTTCATGGAAAACGAATGGGAAGTTGTAGGCTCTTTTTATATTTGGTAAAATGAATAGCATGGGTAAAATACACCAAGTGGCAAATTGCCAAGCGTAAACAATGCAACATGGAGTTGACTCATGACGATTTTCAGCCGCAACCTCCGCAAACATCGGCACCATCCTCTCAAAAGGAGGTTTTTCCCACAGTTGGATGTCTTGGAAAATCGTACAGTTCCAGCAGTAATTCCCGGCTTCAAAAAAAAGATGCGCCCTGATTTACCCATTGTGAAAGGTCTCCTGTTGAGACACTGTTTTTGGTTGAGCGACAGGCGGTAATATGCGATCAAAGAGTGGTTCAGAGGGGGTCCTGAACCGACCA
>SYLG01000054.1 GCA_005808665.1 Planctomycetia bacterium
CTCCTCCCTGGCACATCTGAGTAAAGTCTCGAGATCGTGTACCGTTTCCAAAAGTATGTCGGGTGACTGCATGCCAGCTGGTATCGCTGGAAAGACCCATTCGTGTCAACTAAAATCTCAAAATCCCGTGAACGCATACGAAAAATTGGACAATGAAAAATCCAGCACCTTAAAACAAAGAATTGACCTGGTTGGTATTTTTGGAATGACTAACGCAGACGAAGTTTTTCTTGCGGAAAAAAAATCATTCTATCGAAAAGGGTTTGAAACTGAATTTTTACGAAAGTTACAACTTGGGGACGAGATACGGGACTGGAAAGAACAGGGAAATAATTTCTCTATTTTCCCATACAAAAAAAACAATGAAATAATAAATATAGAATCAACAATTGGAATGAAAAGATGGTTATGGCCATGCCGGACAACGCTTGGCTATAGAGCCACATTTTCCAAGGGGACATATTTTTCTGAAGGTTTACCTTGGTGGAAATGGCACCAAGTGAGTTTGGATCGACTTCGCACTCCCCTTTCCATCGCCTTTGCCTTTGTTGCCACGCATAACCATTTTGTTTTGGATCGGGGCGGCAAGGTTTTCAAACAATCTGCGCCGGTCATCAAATTGCCTGCCCATGCCACCGAGGACGATCACCTGGTTCTTTTGGGACTATTGAACAGTTCCACGGCAGGATTTTGGATGAACCAAGTGTTTCAGGTCAAAACTCAAACAACCGGAATGGACCAGGAAAGATGGTTACTGAGGTACGAATACGACGGCACCAAACTCAAGGAGTTTCCCATCCCCTGGGAGGAAGACGACACCCCTAACCCCATCGCTACCAAAATTCTTCAACTGGGAAAGATCCTGGATGGTTTAGCCGTTCGATTGCACAAACTCTCTCCGGACACCCTTTGCGCCAAGGGAGTGGCTGTTTCCCTTGACACATTGCAAATGGCTCACCAGCAAAGCGAAACCCTTTTCCAGCAAATGGCCTATTGGCAGGAGGAACTCGATTGGGCTTCGTATGTTGCGTATGGCCTTTTGGCCGGCGAGGACCTTGCGAGCGGCGGGACAAGCCCCAGCAAGCCTGAAGCAATCCCTATCGACCTGGGGCAGCGAGCCTTTGAAATTGCCCTGGCTCGCAAGGTAGCCGCCGGGGCAGAAGAGACCCAATGGTTTGCCCGCCACAGCTCCAAACCGATCACCGAAATACCTAAGGAGTGGCCCGACGCCTACCAAAACATCGTCCAACGACGATTGGACCTGATCGAATCCCATCCGGATCTTGTCCTCATCGAAAAGCCTGAGTTCAAACGACGCTGGAACCGGGAGCCCTTTGCGGAACAGGAAAAACAGGCGCTCAAGGATTGGCTCCTCTTGCGGCTTGAGCGCACCTTTGACCTTGATGGGCGGATGGCTCCCAGCTCCGACCTTCCCAACCTATTGCACTTTTCGGATCCGGAATTGGTATCATTGGCCCGATTGGCCCAAGTGGCCGGCCAGGATCCCGAATTCCTGCAAATGGGGGCCCTTTACCGGAGCGATCAGGCGTTTGATGTGTTCGCCCTCGTTGGCGAACTCGTTGAAAGTGAAACCGTACCCCTCCTGCCCGCCTGTCGCTACAAACCCGAGGGACTCATCAAGCGAACCGTATGGGAACGGACCTGGGACCTGCAACGGGCCGAAGATCGGGGGGAACCGGTTGGGACCATTCCCGTGCCCCCCAAATACGCCTCCAGCGATTTCCAAAAGGCCGACTTTTGGCGCCTTCGGGGCAAACTCGATGTACCCAAGGAGAGGTGGGTGGGTTTCCCCCAAATCCAGGCAAGCGATGGGAGCCCAATCCTCGCCTGGGCCGGGTATGACCACCTGCAATTGGCCCAGGCCATCAGCAGCTATTTTGTCCAGGTCCAGGAGAGGGAAGGCGGTAGCGAGGATTCGCGCCTGAAACCATTGCTGGCAAGTCTTGTTGAGCTACTCCCCTGGCTCAAGCAGTGGCACAATGAGATCCATCCGGAATTTGGTCAAGGGATGGGGGACTATTTTGCCGGGTTTGCCCAGGAGGAAGCCAGGAGACTGGGCCTGACCCTTGAGGAAGCCCGGGCCTGGCAACCCGAAGCTCGAAGCACCCCCCAACGCCAACCTGCCAAACCGAAGACCATTCGTGCCCCCAAGGACCTTTTTGGGAATGATATTGGTGGGGCGGCCATCGCACCGCCTGTCCAAGCCCGGGGTCGCAAACCCAAAGCCGACCCGGCCGAGCGGGAAACCCAAAAAAATAAAATCATCGAACTGGCCCGGGCCAGCCATCCACTGAGCAACCGGACCTGCCTGGAGGGGCTTGGTCTGGAGGCAACCCCTGGGAATACCACCCTGGTGTCCAGCATGCTCAAGGAGTTGAGCGGTGAGGCGGGTCCGTTGACCAGGGTGGGGACAAAGGGGCCAGGTGTTTACTACACCCTGAAGGGTTAAGCCCCCATGAACGGCAAAACATTCGCACAAATCAGGTTGGGTGAGCCATGTTGCTTAAGGAACTGATTGACATCCCTGAGGCGGTTTATCAGGGCGATTTCGTCCTGAAGCTGACCGAGGGTGTGGACAGGGCCCAGGAAACCCTGGGCAATTATGTCGTCACGCCCGAACTCGCCAAGGCCTTTGACCAGGCTCTGGGCTTGATCCAGAGTGCCGTGACCAGCCGGACCAGCAAAGCGACTTACCTTCATGGGAGTTTTGGTAGCGGGAAAAGCCATTTCATGGCCATTTTGCACCTGATCCTGCAAGGGAATCCGGGTGCCCGGGGGATTCCCGAGCTGGCCGCCGTGATCCAGAAGCATTCCTTATGGCTTAACGGCAAACGGTTTTTACTGGTTCCCTACCACATGATCGGCGTGGCGGATCTGGAGAGCGGGATCCTGGGACAGTATGTCAACCATCTCAAAAAGATCCATCCCGAAGCACCACCGCCGGCGGTCAGCCAGCTTGGGCCACTGTTGATCAATGCAACCAAGGAGCGCCTGGCCTATGGGGACGAGGCGTTCTTCAGGCGGTTGAATGAAAAGGAAGCGACTGGTGGAAAGGGGGGACCTATAGGAGAACCCCTTGGTGCATCCCTGGGAGGTTGGGGGAAGCTGAAAGGGGCCTCCGGAAAATACAATCCCGAATCGTTTGAACGAGCGGCCCAATCCCCCCCCGGCAGCCCGGAACAGACCGCCCTTGTCACAAGGCTTTTGGAGACGGTCGCCCAGGGCCAGGTGGAAAGCATGGCGAAGCGGCAGGGGCAGTATGTCAACCTGGATGTCGGACTCAGCGAGATCAGCCGCCATGCCCAGAGCCTCGGGTATGATGCGGTCATTCTGTTTTTGGATGAACTGATCCTTTGGTTGGCATCACGGTCGGCCGACCAGACCTTCGTCCATGAACAGGCATCGAAGCTGACCAATCTGGTCGAGGCGCAAAGTGCGGATCGACCCATCCCGCTTGTGTCGTTTGTGGCAAGACAAAGGGACTTGCGGGAACTGGTCGGGAGTCATGTTCCCGGGGCCGAGCGGCTCTCTTTCAGTCAATCGCTCGATTGGCAGCAAGGGCGCTTTGGCACCATCACCCTGGAAGATCGTAACCTCCCCGCCATCGTGCAAAAACGCATCCTGACCCCGAAAGACGATGGTGCGAAAAGCCAATTGGACCAGGCGTTCGCCCAGGCCCACAAACAGCTCAAGCAGAGTGAAAAAGACATCCTGATCACCCAGGATTTCGACCTGGAAGCGTTTCGCAAGGTTTATCCCTTCAGTCCCGCCCTGATCGAAGCCCTGGTGGCGGTTTCCGGAGTCCTGCAACGGGAACGCACTGCGTTACGGGTATTGATGCAACTGCTGGTGCATCAGCGAAACACCCTTGAGCTGGGTCAAATCATCCCGGTGGGGGATCTTTTGGATGAGGTCGATGATGGGATCACGGCGCTGATGCCCTCGATGGCCAAGCACTTTGAAAACGCGCGCAAACTCTATTCGCAACGACTCCTTCCCATGCTGGAGCAGGCCCATGGTATCAAACAGGGCGATGCCCTCGCTCTTCCCCATGGGGATTCCAAACGGAATGCGTTTGTGGGGGATGATAGGCTCATCAAGACCCTGTTGCTTTCGGCGTTGGTTCCCGAGGTCAGTGTCCTGCGGGAGCTGACTGCCGAGCGATTGGTGGCACTCAATTATGGGAGTATCCGGGTTCCGATCCGGGGGCGGGAGACTCAACAGGCCTTGACCAAGGTGCGGGAGTGGGCGGCCCGGGTGGGGGAGATTCGGGTGGGAGAAGGGGCCAACCCAAAAATCAGCGTTCGCATCTCGGGAGTGGACACCCAAAGCATTCTGGACCAGGTCCAGAGCGAAGACAACCACGGAAACCGCTTGCGCCTGGTCAGGCAACTGTTGGTGGAACAATTGAATGTCCGCCAAAGTGGCGAGCAGGAGGTGGAGTACCCCTTTGCCTACCGCCGGACCCCGCGCCAGGCGACACTCCTGTTTCGGAACATTCGTGAATTGCCCCCCAGTTCCCTCGAAAACCCTGAGCTGAACTGGAAGGTCATCATTGATTTTCCCTTTGATGAACAGGGGCACACCCCGGATGAAGATTTGAAGGTTCTCCGGCAATTCCGCAACCAGAAGAACCCAAACGGGCCGCCCGCGCGAACCCTTTGTTGGATGCCTTCGTTTTTTAGCAAACAGGCCCTGGATGATCTGGGCGCCCTGGTCCGGCTTAAAAATATCTTTTCGAGCGAGGGGCGCTTTGACACGCTTGCGGCCCACCTTTCGGCCCAGGACCGGTCTGCCGCCCGCGAGCAGTTGCATAACCAGTTGAGCATGCTTGGCCACCGGGTCAAAGGGCAACTGGAGGCGGCCTTTGGCCTGGGGAATGCAGAAACAGGCGTGCTGGATTCGATGGCGACCCTGGATCCGGGTGACCAGTTTACCTCCCTTTATCCGGGGTTTGACCTGCGTGTTCCGGCGGCCGCCAACCTGGCGGGTGCGTTGATCTCCTTGCTAACCCAGGCGATGGAGTATGACTTTCCGGCGGCTCCGGAATTTGGCACGGACACCAAGCCCGCTTTGTTCAAAAAGGTTTGGGAACTCGTTCAACCCGCCACCCAGCGCCCCGATGGACGCCACCCGATCGAAAAAACAGAGCGAAAAACCCTCTTTGATATCGCCAATCCGCTCAAAATCGGGGAGATGAATCTCGATAGCAATGTGTTTGTGCTGGGCGATTTCTGGAAGAACAAACTGGAACGAAGGATCTCCCCGGGAACCCTTCCCAGCGTGAAGGATTTAAGGCGATGGATCGATGACCCCAGAAGGATGGGGCTTGATCCCCTGGCCGAAAACCTGGTCATCCGGCTGTTTGCCGATCAGACCAACCGGATCCTGATGCGCCACGGAGTGCCCTACGACCCCGATGGATTGGCCAACCTTCCGGAGGATTGTGTGCTTCAGAGTTTCCAGTTGCCGACCAAGGACCTTTGGGAAAAGGCGCTGAAGCGGGCGGGTGCCCTATTTGGGGTGACAATGGATCGCCAGGTTTCAGGGCTTACGGCCCGGGGTGTCGAACTTTTGCGAAACGACCTGAAAAAGAGGGTGCAAACCCAAATTGCAGGTTGCCGCGAGTATTTCAATGAACTGCTTACCCATTGGACGAAGCTGACCGGAGAGCGACCCGGACCCACCCTCAGCCAATGGCCTCCCCGATTGCAAACGGCTCAAGCCACCCTGCTACTTTGCCAGCAGTTGGAGAGTTGTACCCCGGAGGAGTCTCTGGAAGTTTTGGGAAGGGCCCAGACCCTAACCAGCGAAACCGCGATGGGCACCTGCGCAAGCAAAGCGATGGAATGGGCGGCCGTTTTGAAAACCACCACCTGGGAGTTGATTCATTCGGCGAGCCAATTGACCGATGACCGCCAGGCATCAGGATTGGAGATCGTAAGGCAAGCCCGCGAAGCGCTTGAATGCGATGAGCATGTGGTGCCCCTGGCTCAAACCCTGAAAGCAGCTTTGGCAAGTGCTTTGAAGCTGGTTACCAAGGCCCCCATTGCTCCCCCAGAGGTCAACCCTCCATTAACCCAAACCGTTGTACCCCTGCCTTCGCCCATTGCCCCGGGAATCCCTTCCGTTCCGGTCCCAGGCCAAGCTACCCCCCTTGCGGATGTTCAACCCATCATTGCGCCGATGGTGAGGTTTCCCGATTCGGTTGGTAATGGGCCCGCACCGATACCCAAAAGTGGTCGGCAGGTAGTTTCCCGGGAGGCACTGGCTGGTTTCGTGGAAGAGTTGCAAAAGACTGTGCCGCCTGGATCCCAATTGCGTCTGACCCTTCAGTGGGACATTGAGGAGGGGGTTTCCTGACCATGGCCAGTCCCACTTCAGCGCAAATCATCGCTCAGGTACGCCACCTCAAAAGCAGGTTGGCGAACGCCCGGATTATTGGTCTGCGCTCACCCGAGCGGTATGCGGGACCTTCCCGGGTGGAGGAGGGGCAAGAAGCCATGGATATCATCCAGTGTGATTCTCCCCTGGCCATCCGGATCGCTTTACGGGAAAACCTCCCGGAGCATACTACCCGGGTTTTGGTAACACCGCTTGATGAAACCGATCTGGGAGATGACATTCGGCTGCGATTGCCCAAACGAAGGCTGTTTGACATGGATGGCTGGGATGTGGTTCGCCAACTTTTCCAGGCCCGCGAAGTCGACCCGGAACTGAGGCGTTATCCCTGGATGGCCGACAAGCTGCTTGCCCACAAGCCGGCCTTGGGATACCAGCCCGCAATGGCGGGCTATTTGAGTCCGGAAACGGTTTGGCCCCAACTTTTGCGGGAGTGCTGGGGCCTCAAGGATATTCGGGCGGATTTGCCGAGCCTGTTGATTTGGAGTCTTGGGACCGAAGCCACGACCCGGATCCAACAAAGCGAAGCACCCTTTCGGGAGGCGGCCACTTCATGGCTCGTTCAAACCGCAGGAAGCTGTGCCCGTTCGCTGATTGAATTGGTGGGTCGGGGGAATGGCATCAATTGTCTTTCGATGGGCCTTGCCCTGGGGGTCCTGTTTCATTCCGGGGCGGCGGGGAGGCTTGAAGGCCCAATCGCACGATTGGAAGAGCGCTATTTTGGAGGGAAATTACCCAAGACTTTGGATCCGGCCAAATGGAGCAAGGCAGCGGTGGAAACGGTCCTTTCCCTGCGCCTTTCGGACCCCAAAGCGGCTCGTCTGGTCCAGGACCGGGCGGACAAATTGTTGGTGGAGCTTGGTGCGGAAAGCCTGGGATACCTGAGTGAGGCGACGCCCCTTGGCCTGAACCGAAGGCTGCAACGATTGGGGAAAGAACTTTCGGATCGGATCCAGGGTCATCGGTGGCGGGATATTCGATCCCTGGAACCTTTTGTGAAGCAAGCCCGGGACCACAGGCTTTTTTCCGAGGATCCTACCCGCGGCGAGCACCTGGAAATGGCCTTGCGGCTGGCGCGGTGGCTTTCGGACCTTCACACAAAGCCTCCGGTGGTTTGGGAATCCCTGGCGGAAGCTGCGGCCTACCACCAACAGCAGGGGGGCCGAGTGGATTGGGCACGAAGGGCCCTTAGAAGTGGCGATCTGGTCAAAGAACTTTCGGATGCGTTTTCGCTCATTTCGGATGCCGTGGCAAAAAAACAGGAATCCCTGGCCCGAAGTTTTGCCAAGCTTCTTGTCGATTCAACCTCGGCAGGTTCCTTTCCCGCAGGACTGCTGGGAGTGGAGCAGGTATTGGAACGGGTTGTTGCCTCACTGGCCACGGGTAACCGGGTCCTTTTGGTTGTTATTGATGGGATGAGCGCGGCGGTCTATCAGGAACTTTTGGCCGACCTGACCCGGGTCGAATGGGAGGCAGTGTGCCCAAAGGGGCGAAGCTCCATGATCCCCTGTCTCGCTGCACTTCCCTCTGCCACCGAATTTTCCCGCACCAGCTTGCTAACGGGGAAACTCCAACAGGGAAATTCCGAGTCGGAGAAGGAAGGTTTTCGCACCCACCCGGCATTGCTGGCGGCCTCCATTGGGCTCAAGGCCCCTCTCCTTTTTCACAAGGCATCGCTTCATGGTGCCGAGGGACAAGGAATCGATGCCCCGGTGCGCCAGGCCATCGAAGACCACAAACAAAGGGTTGTGGGAATTGTCCTGAACGCGGTGGACGACCATCTGCTCAAGGGGGAGCAACTCAATGTGCGCTGGGAAACAGGCCAAATTCGTGGCCTGGAAATTTTGTTGAACCAGGCCCAAACAACCGGGATGGTGGTGGTCCTTTGTAGCGACCATGGCCACATCCTCGAGAACCAGTCCGAATTGAGACCAGCCGATGGGGGCGAGCGGTGGCGCCTGGCCAAAGGTACACCCCATCCGGATGAAATGGAAATCCAGGGCCTGAGGGTTTTGGTACCCGGTGGAAAAATGATCGCCCCGGTGACCGAGAAGATCCGTTTTGGCCCCAAACGCAACGGGTACCATGGGGGTCTGACCCCCCAGGAAATGGTTGCGCCCGTTGCGGTTTTGCACCGTCCCGAAGTTTCCCTGGAGGGATGGATCCCTGTTCCAACGGATGTACCCGGTTGGTGGGATGATCCCCTTGGCGAAAACCTGGAACCTCAAACGGTAAAGGTGGTTGATACTCCCACCGATCCGACCAAGCCCCCAGACCTCTTTAGCAACCCTTTCGTGGAAAAAGTGGTTCCCGTTGGCGTGACCCCGGAATGGGTGGCAAAGCTTCTGAACTCGGATATTTACAACCAACAGTTCCTGTTGTTGCGCCGCAATCCACCGTCGCCGGCCTTGGTGGAAAAGGTTTTGGCGGCCATGGACAGTCGCGGAGGCAAGATGACCCTGGTGGCACTGGCACGGGCTGTGGCGTTTCCGGAGTCCCGCATGGCGGGACTGGTGGCAAATGTCCAGCGCCTGCTGAATGTGGACGGGTACATGGTGTTTGATCGTGATGAGGCGAGCAACACACTAGAACTGAAACGGGATCTGCTTTTGAGGCAGTTCGGCCTGGAATAGGAGCCGCGGACCATGACCATTAGCGCCCAACGCGGCAAGGAAATCATTGATGCGCTAAGGCGCGGAACGGTTCCCAACAATAGCCTCGACGCATTTGCGGTGGGACTCGAAAAATTCCATCCCTCCCTCCAGGAAGACCTGGAGCGGGCGGCACAGGGCGGAGCGGTGTTCAAGGCGGTTCGGGGCGACTATGGGTGTGGCAAAACCTTTTTCTCCCGATGGCTTGCGGACGCTGCCCGGAAAAAAGGGTTCGCCACCTCGGAAGTCCAGATCAGTGAAACCGAAACTCCCCTCCATCGGCTGGAAACCGTTTACCGGCGGTCGATGGAAAGGCTTGCCACCTCATCATCGCCCGCAGGTGCCCTTCGCCAAATTGTGGACGCATGGTTTTATGCCCTCGAGGAAGATGTTCTGGCGGAAGGGGGAATGG
The DNA here is from genome assembly GCA_005808665.1 of Planctomycetia bacterium. GTDB lineage: Bacteria > Planctomycetota > Planctomycetia > Gemmatales > Gemmataceae > SYLG01. The sequence goes on from SYLG01000054.1 coordinate 9,487, forward strand.
ATCCAACGGATACCAAAAGGCTTTTGGAAAGGACCGAGGTGCTGCTGGAACAGCGGTTGGCCCGGGTAAGTGAACAGGCTCCGGCCTTTGCCGCAGCCCTGCGCGGGTATCGGCATGCCACCGCGGCAAGCGACCGTGCCACGGCGGATGCCCTTCTCGCATGGGTTTCCGGGCAACCCAATGTAGCCGCATCCGCAAAACGATTCGCAGGCACCAAGGGCGACCTCGACCATTTTGGGGCTCTTGGGTTCCTTCAGGGGGTTTTAACCGTTTTGCGCGACTCCGGGCACCCTGGATTGCTCCTTGTCCTGGATGAGGTCGAGACCCTGCAAAGAATGAGGTCTGACATTCGGGAAAAATCCCTGAACGCATTGCGCCAGTTGATTGATGATGTCGACAGTGGCAGGTTCCCGGGCCTGTTCCTGATGATTACCGGGACGCCAGCCTTTTTTGAAGGCCCTCAGGGGATCAAGAGGTCCGAACCCCTGGCCCAAAGGCTTTATGTCGATTTCCTCCCGGATGGGCGCTTCGACAATCCCCGGGCGGTCCAGATCAGGCTGCCCGCTTTTGACCTGGAGCGTTTGGTAACCGTTGGTTGCAAGGTCCGGTCCATCTACATGCAACAGTGTGTTACTCCGGACCGGATTGCCAGGTTATGTGATGACCTGTTTGTCCGAGGATTGGCAAACCTGGTAGCGGGCAGGCTTCGTGGCAATGTTGGCGTGGCACCCCGTATCTTTTTGAAGAAACTGGTTGGGGATGTCCTGGACCGGGTAGATCAATTTGAAGCATTTGACCCGCGAAAGGATTACACCCTTTCCCTTTCCGACTCCGAAATGAATCCTGTCGAGCGTCAGGCAATGGGTGCCAATGATGTGGATGAAATCGAGTTGGAGATTTGATGGGGATACGGGATAATTGCCTGGGGTGGAACCCTTTGGAGGAGATCAAAGTTGACGGATCGTGAGTGGATTGACTTGATTGACCGCCTTAGGGCGTACCCCACCGAGACCGAATGGCTCGAATTCAAAAGCAATTACATGGGCGAAGCCGATCAAATCGGCGAATATATTTCGGCTATTTCCAATGCAGCCTGTATATGCAACCAGCCAGCTGGCTATCTTATTTACGGAATAAATGACAACAGCCACGAAGTAGAAGGAACAAATTTTAATCCACACTCTAAAAAACGCAAAGGAAATCAGGATCTTATCATATCGCTATCAACGATGCTAAATCCAAGGATTGCCTTTGATGTCAATACAGTAGACCACCCCAAAGGAAGGGTTGTGGTTTTTCAAATCCAGCCGGCATCTGGTACCCCTGTCAACTTTTCGGGAAAAGCTTTTATTCGCATTGGGACAAGCAAAACCGATTTGGCACAACATCCTGAAAAGGCCCGACTGATTTGGATGAAAGGAAGGGATTGGAGTTCGGAAATCTCAGCCGACGCAAAAATGGAGGACCTGGACCCAATCGCCATTGCCAAGGCCCGTGAGGAGTTTGGTGTCAAGCATCCCAGGCAGGTCAGTGAACTTTCTGGCTGGGATGATGTTACCTTTCTTAATAAGGCCAAAATTCTCAAAAAAGGAAATGTGACCAACGCGGCGTTACTCCTGTTGGGTAAGCCAGAATCCGCATCCGTTTTATCCCCTGCCGTTGCGAAAATGAGCTGGATTCTCAAGGACCAAAATAACAAAGAGCTCGATTACGAGCATTTTGGGCCGCCTTTTTTGCTTTCTGGTACCAGGATCCTCGACCGAATCAGGAACCTGATTGTTCGTGCCATGCCAAGCGGTTCCTTATTCCCTGTGGAATTGACACAATATGACCCTTGGGTCATCCGCGAAGCTCTGAATAACTGCTTGGCTCACCAGGATTATTCCAGGCATGGACGGATTACCATCGTCGAGTTCCCGGACCGGGTGATTCTCAGAAACGAAGGTAGTTTCCTTCCGGGAGAATTGGGCACTGTCATTCGACAGGATGCACCCCAAACCATTTACAGGAATCCCTTTTTGGCGGATGCAATGGTGGAATTGAACCTGATTGATACCCAGGGGGGCGGAATTAAAAAGATGTTCGAGACCCAACGCCGCCGCTCTTTCCCCATGCCCGACTACGACTTGTCCAATCCCAATATGGTTTCTGTTGGCATCATTGGAAGGATTCTGGACGAAAGCTATTCGCGATTTCTTATGGCTCGAACCGACTTGTCGCTGGATCAGGTTATGCTTTTGGACCGTGTACAAAAAGGAATGTCCATCTCCAAAGGGGAGTGTCAAAACCTTCGATCCGCCGGCTTAATTGAGGGGCGCTATCCGAGCCTGATGGTTTCCGGATCTATTGCCAAGGCAACAGGTAATGCGGGGCGTCCTATTCGGAAGCGCAGTTTCGATAAGCAGTACTACTTGGACCTTGTCAAGGATGTGATTCGAACCCATCAGCCTGTTGCCCGCAAAGATATCAACGAGGCCCTTGTTTCAAAATTACCTGACCGCCTTACCCATAACCAAAAAATCAAAAGGGTTCAAAACCTACTGCAGGAATTGCGGGGTATGGGCAAAATTGAAAACAAGGGAAGTCGGGCCTCTCCCCGCTGGGTTATTTCCCGGGAGAGCTGAATTTTTAGCTAAGGGAAGGGGAAAAAGTCATGAAGGGTACGACCTCCAATTTTTCCTTAATCACTGTTTACGAAAAGGTTAGGGCTTGGCTAAACGCCCTCCTTTTTCAATATTTTAGCCAAGCTTTTAGCTATGGCCATTCTCGGACCTACGCAGAATCACAGTATCTTTTTATATACAAACTTTACTATATAGCACTTTAAGCTGTCTGAATTACCAGGCTGAAAGGAAAACTGGTTGAGTAACTTCCACCTGCTGCACCCATCGCTCCAGCACCAGATCGTCAATGCAATGGGCTGGAAAGAGTTGAGGCCTTTCCAGGATGCCGTCATCCCTCCTCTCGTCCGGGGGGAGCACCGGATCATTCTGGCACCAACGGCCGGTGGCAAAACGGAAGCTGCGTTTTTCCCAACCCTTTCCCGCATGCTGTCGGAGTCCTGGACAGGATTGAGCGTCCTTTACTTGTGCCCAATCAAGGCTCTCCTCAACAATCTCGATCCCCGCCTTTCACGATATTGCACCCTCGTGGGGCGCAGATCAGCCCTTTGGCATGGGGATGTGGGTCCCGGGGAGCGCAAAGAAATCCTCCGGGATGCACCGGATGTGCTTTTAACGACTCCCGAATCGCTGGAGGTGATGCTCGTCTCGAAGAGAGTGGATGAACGGGTTTTCTTTTCCGGGCTTCGGGCGGTCATCATTGACGAAATTCATGCCTTCGCGGGGGATGACCGGGGTTGGCACCTCCTAAGCGTCCTGGAACGCGTGGAAAGTCTGGCGGGAAGAGGGATCCAACGCATTGGTTTGTCGGCAACCGTCGGCAACCCGTATGACCTCCTGGGGTGGCTGGCAGGAGCCTGCCCGGGAACCAAAGGGGTAAGCCTGGAGCCTTTGCCGGCCCCAGGCACACCATCATCGCCTGAGCCTCATGTTGTAATTGATCATGTTGGGTCACTCCAAAACGCTGCAGTGGTTATCAGTCGCCTCCACCAGGGTGAAAAGCGCCTGGTTTTCATAGACAGCCGGGCCAAAGCTGAGGAACTGGGCCAATCTTTGAGACAACTTGAAGTGACCGCTTTTGTCACCCACAGCAGCCTTAGTCAGGACCAACGACGCCAGGCCGAGGATGCCTTTGCCAACAGGCAAGATTGCGTGATCGTAGCTACGAGCGTTTTGGAACTGGGAATCGATGTAGGCGACTTGGACCGCGTCATCCAGATTGATAGCCCACCAACGGTTTCGGGCTTTTTGCAAAGGATGGGGCGAACCGGCCGGAGACCTGGATCGGTGCGAAACTGTCTGTTTTTGACCGTTTCCGACAATGGATTGATGCAAGCCGCCGCCCTGGTGAAACTGTGGAAAAACGGTTTTGTTGAGCCCGTCCAGCCCCCAGTCCTTCCAGAGCATGTGCTTGCCCAGCAGCTTATGGCACTTGTCTTACAGGAGGGCGGCGTGGGCCAGGATAAGTGGTTTTCCTGGGTAGCCAGGGTTCCAGCTTTTGCCGAAATGGGAAGGAACGAGGCAGACCGTTTGGTTCGTTCCATGTTGGACAAATCCATCCTCTGGCAGGAGGCAGGGCTCCTGGGAATTGGGGAACAGGGCGAAAAAGAGTTTGGAAGGCAGAATTTCATGGCTCTCCTTTCGGTGTTCTTATCAGCTCCGTTGTTCACTGTCCTGGCAGGCCGAAGGGAAATTGGGGCAGTGGATGAATCGACCTTCCTGGATGGTTCGGGAAACCGTGAAGCAAAGGTGCTACTACTGGGAGGAAGCGCCTGGAGGGTGATGCATATCGATTGGGAAAAGAAGTTGGTGTTCGTGGAGCCAACGGAAAACCATGGGCGATCAAGGTGGAGGAGCAAACCCCCGGGACTGCGGTTCACGCTGACCCAAGCCATTTTCAGGCTTTTGACAGGCTCTGAAGAACAAAGCTTTTGGTCGCAACGAGCCAAGATGGCGATCAAGGGATTGCGCCTTGATTTCGAGGGACTCGAACGGGGGACAACGATGGTGGAACACACCAAAACAGGTTTTGTTTGGTGGACCTTTGCCGGGGCGGGAGCCAACGCCGCTTTTGCTCCTCTTATTGCCAACGCCACCGGACTGGAACCGCGAGTCGATAGTTTTGCCATTCACTTGAAAGGCGAATGTAAAACCGGTGCCCTCCTCGATGCCATCAACGCATCCCGGTCCGCGAAAGCTTCTGAACTTCGCCCGATCATTGACCTGAGGGCACTTCGCGGACTCAAGTTTTCGTCATGTCTCCCGGATGGCCAGGGAGAATTGATCCTCCAGGAGCGGTTAGCGGAACAAGCCGGAATTGAATACCTCCAAAACACCCCGGTAAAGAACCTGGCGGCCGGGTAATGGCAAACCAACCTGAATTGGGGGGATGGGAAAGGATGACTACCAGGGCGATTGCTCAAGGAAACCAAATCATTCAAACTCTTCAATCCAAGAGGTGGTTTATCTTGCTCCCTTCATTCAACCTTGTTGGACCCGAAATGGATTCACCTCCTTTGGCGGTTTCGTTTGGGGTTACTCCCTGGATGAGGGGTTTCACGAAATCCTTACCCCCCGTGGCGGCAATGAAGAACATCATTCCAGGTTTTCCGGGATACCGAGGCCCCATGAACACCAATTCCCCATTGTGTCTACATGTAATGAGACCAAGAAAGGGGATTTAGGGCCCCCCAAACCATTCTTGCCTTTTGTAGGGAACAACCTTATCAAGAGGTTGCCAGCGATATCACGGACTAAATGACTTCCTGGTTGCCAAGAAACGCTTTCAGGCCAAAAAGGATCTGGAGTTTTCGGAACCATTGAATGATTCGTGGTAGAATGAGCTGGGGCTAGACCGGCCAGTCGAAAAGCGGATCCTTACCGCCTGCCCCACTTCTCTTTTGTTAAGGTGCTGCTGAAGGGGCCGGCGCATGAATCCTTTTGAAGAATTGGTGTCTGCTCTTCTGGCCATTTACCACATTATGGCAAATAGGAGAATCACGGATTTGAACGGAACAACCCCGGTGCCAGAACCGGGTAGTGGTTCCTTAGTTGATCCGCATGTAAACAGGGCGATATGGGCCATTCGACGAATTCGGGGTTTGGCTAGCTCGAAGTGGGCCCTGTACAAGGATCTTGCGGTTGATAAGTACCTTGAAGAGGCTGAGGGCTGGGCAATGAAGGCGTGGCTGACCGATCCCGAAGCTTTTCACCGAGACATAACCGCCTATCAAGCTAGGTTGGATTCCAAAGCCTACTTGAATGATCAGGGGCCATTAATTAAGGACCTGTACCGTCTAAGCGACCATTTTTTTCCTAAGGAGAAAATACAGGAACCGTCCGCCGAGGAGGTGGCCAAGCCGGCCAAGGAGGAACCCCAGGCAACGAAGGAAAAGGTTGAGCCTCCAACCAGGTTGACCGCCAACGGTTGGGAGTGTCCACGAAAAACGATAATCGTTGCTGAACGGTTAAAGGACCCCTTGTTGGCCTACCTTGAGGGCCTGAGTGAATGTCCCGTTGAAGACACCAACGCCTATCGGTTAAAATCCGATTTGAAAAAACTGATCCAGCAAGGGCGCAAAGCAGGGTTTAACCCTCCCAAGGATCGTTGGCCAAGGGGCGTTAACCGAAAAGGTGTGGCAAATAGAATCGTTTTCGATGCCCCCGAGGATGGAAACCCAAGAAATCAGTAATGCCCTGACAATTCAGTAAGAGATCAGTAATAGGGTATGAAAGCCTTGAAACCACTAGAAAACAAGTCTTTTTTTTACTTCCCAAAATGGGTAGTAAACAGGGAATAGGAATTCAGTAAAACTCTTGCCTTAATACCTGCATGGCGAAGCCGATCCCGATTGAGCGGATTAGGGGCCATGTGGGGAACCAAAAATGACAAGTGACCAACGGCATCTAAAGCCGAATGACCCATGGCTTCTACGAGCCCCAGAAGCGGCCCTGATGTGCGGCATTGCAACGGTTACCTTTCGTCGTTGGGATTCTGCGGGGCGCATTCCCCAGGGAATCAAAATCGGCGGGGCCCGGGTTTGGCGTCGAGCGGAGCTAATCGCCTGGATTGAAGCGGGAATGCCACCCCGGGAAAAGTGGCTGGCGATCTGCCAGGCATCCACCCGAAAGGCGGTGCGCTAATGAATAACACCCCCTTGAGTGCCACGGCCTTGGAAGCCTTGCGTTTGGTGGAAATGGGCTACCTGCCCATTCCGATTCCACCCAGGAGCAAAGGCCCAAACATTCCGAAGTGGCCAGAATATCGGTTGGCCCCAGGCGATACGGACCAGGCGGCCCGGGATTTCCCGGAAGGGTCAAACATCGGGATTCTCCTGGGCCATGATGGCTTGGTTTGCGTCGATCTCGACCACGAAACCGCTTTGGAGTTGGCCCCCCAATTCCTGCCCAAAACAGGTTGCATTCTTGGTCGCACGGGAAGGCCGGCCTGCCATTGGTTTTATCGCATCATGGGCGAAGCCCCCAGGACAAAACATTTTCCAGCCAAGATAGCTGGCAAATCAATCAACCTTATGGACCGGTTGGGCTTGGGTTCCCAAGTATTGGTCGGGCCAAGTGTTCACCCCTCTGGGGCGATTTATGATTCCCTGTCCCTGGCAGGGACCCCCGCGGAAAGAGAGGAACCACCATGCTAAAGAGCGTTGATGAATTATTCCAGGCGTGCCTGATTGCCCTGGGGGGTGAGGCCCCCAAACCGGCACCCATTGCAAAGGTGCAATCCTTTCCCCCAGGTGGACAGGAGGGCAACCGACCGGGCGATCAATACAACCGGGAACATCCCGGGGAGCTGCTGACCCGTCACGGCTGGAAGCTGGGTGGCATCGGGACCGATGAAAGAGAACGATGGACCCGACCAGGCAAAGATGGTGGGACATCGGCGAGCCTAACCAGCCACAATGGCGTTTGGCAGTTCCACAGTTTCTCCCCCAATGGAAACCTGCCCGCAAAGGAAAACCTATCACCCCTTGCCCTGTTGGCCCATCTGGAGCATGGTGGCGATTTTACGGCAGCGGCACGGGACCTGGCACAAAAGGGATACGGCATGGATGAATTCGTTCCTGATCCCTGCCCCGGACTGAATGAGGGTGGCACGAAAACGGTTGGCAAACGGGCAACCAAACCAGACCCGCTACCCTACAAGACTTTCCCTGTGGAAGCGTTGCCCGACCATTTGCGCGAATTCGTTGAGGCTTTATCGGCCAACAAGGGCATCGATCCTGGTTGGGTGGCCCCAGGGTGCCTGACCACAGCAGGGGCGAGCATCGGGATGAGCCGCAATCTTACAATCCCCGGAAAAGAATGGACTGAGCCTCCGTCCCTTTGGACGGCCGTCGTTGGCGAATGAGGCTCCATGAAATCACCCATTCTCAAGGCAATCACCAAACCGGTTCGTGCGATTAGCGAACGGTTAAATGGCGAATATAAAAAAGCGGTTGCAAAACACCTGGACCAAAAAAAAGGCCGGCAATTGACTGAGGACGAAAAGGAAGCCCGAAATGAGGCGCGGTTCATCAAGTCTGAGGAGCGAAAGGTCAAGTCGGAGGCCGCCCGCGAACAGCGACGGACGGCAAAGCTTAAGGCCCGCCTGGCCCCCAATGAGAGCGTGGATCAAAACCCACGGGACCCTGGCCCCCCTGTGGAAACGCTACCCATGGTGGAGGTGGAAAAGGCCCCGGAAACGCTACCTTCAGGTAACCTTGAAGGCTTTGACCCGAACGATGTTGTGGACCCTGAAGACCCACCGCCAATTGAAGCGAGGTTTGGTATCATGAACACCACCATCCAAAAACTGTACCAAATCATGCAGGAGAACCCCAGGGGGGTGTTTTGTATTTTCGATGAACTAACGAGCTGGTTCAATAACATGGTGCGCTATGGAAAAAATGGGGGGAATGACCTGTCCTACTTGCTCCCGTTGGATACCGGGCAATCGGTTTCCGATGATACCATTTCCAGGGGGACAACCTATGTTCGAGCGGCATTTGCTCCGATCCTGGGCGGGATTCCACCTGGCGTTTTGAAGGAGGCCTTGACATCGGAATTTGTCCAATCGGGGGGTTCGGCCCGCTTTTGTTTTGTCATGCCACCCCGGACCAAAACACAAATGGAGACACCACCCTTTCCAGAGGCAATTAGAAAGAATTGGGAAGCAGATATCAAGGCCCTATTTTCGCTTTGTATGGCGGGTGATGATAAAAACCCGGTTCCCTTTGACATCGAATTGGTGCATGGTTCCACGGCTTGGGAGCAATGGAAGCTGTGGTGGGGGCCGCATATCGAAAGGATTCACCAGGCCACAGGGGCATGGGCAAGCTTCCTATCCAAAATGGAGGGCAAGGCTCTACGAATTGCCCTGGTTCTTTGCGTGTCCGACCGGGTGTTCCGCGGGCATGGTCACGACACAAGCCCCATAGAGGCGATCTGGATTGAAGCGGGGTGCATCATTGCCGATTGGTTCATCTATGAACGGGCCCGGGTGGAAGCCCTCCTGGGTTCCGATGAACCGGGCAAGGTGACCCTGGCCGACCAGTAATTCCCGGCTTCAAAAAAAAGATGCGCCCTGATTTACCCATTGTGAAAGGTCTCCTGTTGAGACACTGTTTTTGGTTGAGCGACAGGCGGTAATATGCGATCAAAGAGTGGTTCAGAGGTGGTCCTGAACCGAC